>PAPJ01000009.1 GCA_002709045.1 Planctomycetaceae bacterium
GAAAGAGATTGTTCCGACTCCGATTGCCGAAGACGATGTGAGCCAGACGATCGTGAATACCCCTGTGACGATCAATGTATTGGCCAATGACTATCATGAACGTGAAGGTGATTCCTTCCATATCGCTTCTGTCTCGGATGTTGATAATGGTACGCTCGAGGTGGTTGATTCTAATGATGATGGTAAGAATGACAAACTGACCTTCATACCTAATGCCGATTATCGGGGTGTTGAATCCTTCAGTTACGTTATAGAAGATGATGCTGGTTATCAGGATTCTGCTCGTGTTTATCTAACCGTGGCTGCTGAATTGCCTATCAATATCAATTTTGATAACAACGAGTCACCAGACCTATTCATCGTCGATGGTGAATGGGTGACCGCCGATGAAAAGATTACGGCGACGGGTAATACTACCAATATTGCCGGAGTTCTTATCGGTGAAGAACTGCCTGCAAATTATGAAATTAGTGCTGATATCAATATACAGGAAGCCGGGGGGTATCAAGGTAACGCCTATTTCATCGTTAATTATGAGAATGAACAAAACTATGTGTATGCCGGTGCAGATCAGCGTAATAGACGCTGGGTTATTGCTCAGGTTTCGGATAGTTCAGGTAACCGCAGAACTGAGATTCTTGCTTCCAATCAACAGACGATTCAGACGCGTACTAATTACGAAATGAAACTGCGAGTCGAAGGCAATGAACTCTCCTTAATCGTAGACGGTAACCAGCGAGTGTCACATAGCATCTCCGATGGAGTAACTGCAGATTCTCACCTTCGCGGAACAGGTATTATGACGATCAATGGTCGTAGCTATTTCGACAATATCGTAGTCGAAGAATATGTTGTGAAGTCAGTCGCTGAAGATGATCGCGTCGGTGCTGGTATTAATGAAACGATTACCATTGATGTTCTTGCCAATGACTACGCTCCTAATGGCAAACTGGATATTACCGGGGTATCCCAGGTCGACAACGCTACATTGACGTTGTTGGATAGCGATCAGGATGGACTGGACGATAGAGTTCAGTTTGTTCCGGCTGCCGATTTTGAAGGTGCGGTCACGTTTACCTATGATGTAGAGGATCCGAAACAGTTTACTGATACTGCTACTGTCACAGTACGTGTGGCAGACTCGTTGAATTACTCCGAAGATTTCGATGATAATCAGGCTCAGGATTTCGATAGCATTAGTGGTATTTGGGAAGTTCAAAACCAACGATTTAGAAATGATGGCAGTAGCTACAATATTTCTCTTGTCGATCTGGGCGAGGACACTCCGGCTGACTTTGAAACCGGAGTCACGATTAATTCCCAGAATATTAGTGGTAAAGCACAGAATGGGATGATTGTTTTCAATTATGTTGACCCTAATAATTATCGCTACGCAGGCGCATTAACTGGTGGGCGAAAATGGGTCATTGGTGAGTCGGTTAATGGTAATCTGCGACACCTGAGTAAAATTAGTGATTCGGATATTGCTGTGGAACGTGATCTTGCAATTTCACTGTTATATCAGAACGACATTGCCACACTCAAGTTTGGTGAGGAACAGGTTGCTCAGTGGCAGTTTGAGAACTCAGTGGTAGGAGCCGACATCGGTTTGTTGGCAATTAATGCGATTACCGAATACGATGACTTTTATGCTCGAGCTGTAGATGATGCCATGGGAGATGATCAGAAAAAGTAGTCTTTTTTGAGTAGAAGAAAAAAGGGAACAGACTAAACAGTTTGTTCCCTTTTTCATTGTCGGCTAATCAAATTGTCTTACATGTAACGATTGATAAGGTTTTCAAGCATTTCCTGGCGACCACTTTGGTTATCACTAACTTCACCTTTCTCAAGCATATAAGTTTCGAGCGACTCAAAGGATTGAGCACCGGACTCGATTTCTGCTCCGACCCCGTTATTCCAACTGTCATAACGAGTGTCAACAAAGCCTTGTAGTTCACCATCAGCTCGAATGGCTGCTGCGATTTCTAAACCGCGAGCAAAGCAATCAATACTTCCGACATGAGCGTGGAACAGATCAACGGGCTCAAAACTTTCTCGCCGAACTTTTGCGTCGAAATTAACACCGCCTGGTTCCAGACCGCCATACTTAAGCAGCATTAGCATGATTTGTGTGGCAATGTAGTTGTCAGTCAGGAATTGATCCGTATCCCATCCCAGCATCAAGTCACCGGTATTTGCATCGATTGATCCCAGCATATCTTGAGCACCGGCATAATCGAGTTCATGCATCATAGTATGGCCAGCTAGTGTTGCGTGGTTTGTCTCCACGTTAAGCTTGAAGCGATCAGTAAGACCGTAAGCCCGCAGGAAGTTAACGCAGGCGGCAACATCGGAATCGTATTGATGTTTAGTAGGTTCTTTGGGCTTTGGTTCGATCAGGAAAGTACCGGTAAAGCCAATTTTGTCAGCATGATCTACGGCCATATTCATAAACATGCCCATATGATCCATTTCACGTTTAATGTCGGTGTTATAAAGGGTCTGATATCCTTCACGCCCCCCCCAGAAAACATAGTTCTCACCACCGAGTTCGTGCGTGACTTCCATTGCTTTTTTGACCTGAGCGGCAGAGTAAGCAAACACATCAGCATTACAGCTGGTTGAGGCACCATGCATAAAGCGTGGGTTGCTAAACATGTTAGCCGTACCCCAGAGCAATTTGATACCGGTTCGTTGCTGTTCTTCTTTGAGAACTTTCACGACAGCGTCCAGATTGGCATGTGATTCAGCTAATGTAGCACCTTCAGGAGCAACGTCACGGTCATGAAAGGCATAGTAGGGGCACCCTAGTTTCTCCATGAATTCAAATGCCGCTCGTGCTCGATTGCACGCATTTTCAACAGATTCGCTGCCATCATCCCAGGGACGTTGTAGTGTTGGTGATCCGAATGGATCGGATCCAGTTCCACGGAACGTATGCCAATAGACCACGCTAAAGCGGAAGTGATCTTTCATGGTTTTGCCTTCGATGACTTTGTTTTCGTCATACCAGCGGTAAGCCAGAAGATTCTTCGAATCCGGGCCTTCATATTGGATCTTTTCGATGTCTGGAAAAGCTGCCATGTGTAAATGCTTTCAAAAACGACAGGGAATATAATTTGTAGAACGGATTTGAGTGCTGTTACTCAACCTCTATTGTTTATCGTGCCAAATGCAAACGATAGTGACAACCGGAGGGTCTTACTTTTCGAGTTGTGAATCAGCGTGTTGGGCGGTCTTTTTATGTTCTTTAATAACCTGAGTGAGTCGTGCAATGACGGCAGTATTTTGTGCGCTGACATCCCATTTCTCCGATGGATCAACATGTAAATTGAACAGTAGTGGTGTTTCATGTGTGATAGGTTCCGGCTGACCATAGGCGTCCTGCGTCATTAAGTGCATTTTCCAGTCCCCTAGACGAACAGCCATGAGTCGATAACCACGGTAATAAAACAGGGCTTCACGTTTGCCTTTATCACCTTTAAGAACAGGTAAAAGATCAAAGCTGTCCATGGTTCGATCCTGCGGCAATTCAATGCCGGCTAGCTTCGATGCTGTGGCATAAATATCCATCGTGCTCGCCAGTTCACGCGACACGGTGCCTGCGGCAATGGTACCAGGCCACCATGCTAAAGTTGGTTCCCGCATGCCACCTTCCCAAGTACTGCCTTTGCCATCCCGTAAAAGTCCGGCTGAGCCTCCCTGTTCGTTGAAGATTAGCCAGGGACCGTTGTCACTTGTGAAAAATACGACAGTATTTTCGGCAGCCGGAGAACGGCGAACTGTTTCCAGTACCTGTCCCACACTCCAGTCAATTTCCTCGATGATGTCACCGTAGAGTCCGCGAAGACTTTTGTTTTCGAATTTTTTGCTCCGGAAAAGTGGAACATGTGGCATGCTGTGCGGGAGATAAAGGAAGTAAGGTTCATCATTGTGAGAATTAATGAATTGGACGGCTTCTTGCGTGTAACGTTTTGTGATCGTTGTTTGGTCTGCTGGCCGTTCAATGATCTCTTCGTTCCGCATTAAGGGTACATTCCAGTATTCAATTTTGGGATCGTTAAAGGCCTGACGACCTTTGGGGGAATCGTTGACTCGATCCATGTCATTTGAATAGGGAATCCCAAAATAGTAGTCAAAACCGTTATTGGTTGGGAGAAATTGCGAATGGTGTCCCAGATGCCACTTGCCGATACAGGCGGTTGCATATCCTGCGAATTTGAGTTGTTCGGCGAGCGTGACTTCGTTGGCGGGAATGCCTCCGTTCGAATTTGGGAAGAGTACGCGGCGTTTGTTACTGCACATCCCATTTCGCATTGGCAAGCGGCCGGTGAGCAGTGCAGCACGACTTGGTGTGCAGACAGGAGCAGCTGAGTAGAACTGAGTGAGTTTTATGCCTTCGGCTGCCATTCGATCTAAATGAGGTGTAGCAATAGTTGGGTGTCCGAAGCAAGCCAGGTCACCATATCCCAGATCGTCACAGAAGATCACGATAATGTTAGGTGATTTTACCGTCTCGGCAAGAGCGGTTAGAGGCCGTTGCAAAAGTGCTGTTAATATCAGGCCGCAGGTCAGAAGTGTTTTTTTCATAATTTTGATGGATCGTTTAAGAGCGGTTTGATTTTAGTTTGATTATCCAGTCACCAAGACGTGGAGAAAGCTGACTGATGGCAAATAGCCAGCGCGCCGATTCCGGGAGAATCAGTTCCTTCTTTTTCTTTTTAACTGCGCGCAATATTTTCTTGGCGAGTTGGTCAGGACAGAGACGTGTGATTTTAACGCCCCCGGCCGGCAAGGTGGCACTTTCAGGTAGTGAATTATCTACGTCGTATCGGTTTCCCGAGTCCTTTCTGGCAACCGGTCCGGGACAGACGAGTAAAACATGAACGTCTTCGGACTCAAGTTCCAGACGAAGTTGGTGAGAGTAGGCGGCGAGAGGGAACTTGCTAGCCGGATAGGGTCCCATGTAAAATCCTCCGGTCTTACTCGCCAATGAGCCAATATTGACGAGAGACCCTTTGGATTCGATCAGATATTCAAGAACAGCATTAGTACAGCGGACAGACGTTAGAAAATTAAAGTCAATGAAGTCTCTGAATTCTTCAACACTCGTCGTGCGTGCTTCACCGCGGCAGCTTTTGCCTACATTATTGATCCATACATCAATTTTGCCAAATTTATTGATGACCGTACTGATGGCATCTTTAACGGAAGTGTCATCAGTGACATCTCCCTGAATAGCTGTTATTTTACCGCAGGTTTGCGTCTCCAAGGCCTGCAGACCTTCGCTACTGCGAGCGATAACAATAGTCTGCGCACCGGTATGCTGGCTGGCTAATGCCAGTGCTTTACCAATACCGGAAGTTCCACCGGTAATGACGATCACTTTTTCGTTCCAGCTGTGCATGAATATCTGATTTTAGAGAGAGTTTCGATGAGATGTTCATCTTAAATGCTAACAGCAGAAGTGACTATCGCTTACTTAGAGTATTCGCCGATTAGCAATTATGGAAGAACCTCAAAACGCGTTATTTCCCAGTCCATGACACCAACGTTACTGGGGCGTCCCAACTCCATGCGGATGTATTTGACGGGAATTCCTTTTAGGGAGTCAAACTTAGCTTTGATGATCAAATCGCACGTCCCCGGCATTGCCCTTCCTTCGTCCCAGCGTTCACAATGCTCAATATCAATGGCGATAACGTTAAGCATTCCGTTAACTGTCCAGGTGTCAAAGGCGTGTCGACGATGAAGTGTTTTTCCATTGAGCTTTACCTGAACCGGCTCGTTATTAACAACCGTAACTTCATAGACATCGGTCCCTGTGGTCGTGACAGAGACTTCGACGAGATAATTTTGAAGTTCAGCGGTATTCCAGGTTGCACGTGCTTGAGACAGGATCTTCCGATCGACATCGATCATACGTCCGCTGCTGTTAGCCAGCATCAAGATGGCGGTGAGCAAACCTGCAATTCCAAAAGACCAGCAGAAAGCACGCTTTATTTTCATAGTGGGTTTGGATTCAGATTCGGAAATTCTATCTGTCGGCTCTGTCATGACCGTATCTGTGCTGCTGCTATTCATTCATTTATTGTAATTGAGAAGAATGCTCCCGGTGGATTTGATTGCTTAATGGATGGCGTATCCAAAGGGTTGATGAATTGGTATCCTGAACAAATGCTGGGTTGCGGCGATTAAGAAGGAAATTTATGGCATCAACAGAACATTCAACAAAACGAGCCAGAACGAAAATCGTTTCAACACTCGGGCCGGTGTCTTCTAGTCCCGAGATGATTGAAAAATTGATTTTGGAAGGTGCCGATGTCTTTCGTATTAATATGGCTCATGGAACGCGTGAAGAACACCAGATCGTGTTTGATCGGATTCGGGAAGTCAGCGAGAGAGTTGGACGGCCGATTGCGATTCTGGTAGATCTGGCCGGGCCAAAAATTCGTTTAGGCGAACTCGTTCAGGATCCTAAAGTCTGTTCAGTCGGTGAAGAAATACGTTTTGTTGTCGGGACAGAAACCAATAGTTCGTCGGAATTTACAACCAACTATGAATCTTTGATTAATGAATTGGATGCCGGCGATAATGTCATGCTGGCCGACGGCACCGTGGCCATGAGAGTTGTTGGAATTGAAGATGGTGAAGCGATTTGTGAAGTCACTGAAGGTGGCACGGTTCGTAGCAGACAGGGAGTAAATCTCCCCGGGGTATCTTTAAGCGTACCGGCAATGACTGAGCGTGATCACGATAATGCACATTGGGCCTCTCAAGCCGGAGCGGATTTTATTAGCCTGAGCTTTGTCAGAACACCATTGGAAATCGTTGAATTGAAGCAGATTATTCGGGAACATGCTTCGAGTGCTATGGTAATCGCCAAAATTGAAAAACAGGAAGCTTTACAGCGTCTTGATGAAATTGTAATGGCTGCAGATGGTGTTATGGTGGCTCGTGGTGACCTGGGAGTTGAGATCGATGTAGCAGAAACTCCGATGGCTCAAAAGAGAATTATAAGCAAGTGTCAAATGTACTCTAAGCCAGTTATTGTTGCCACTCAAATGCTCGATAGTATGCATAAATCCACTCGTCCTACCAGGGCCGAGGCGTCCGATGTGGCCAATGCAATTCTTGATGGAGCGGATGCCTGTATGCTTTCCGGTGAAACTGCGATTGGAGATTATCCTGTCGAATCGGTAGCCATGATGAATCGCATTATGCTCAATACGGAATCGAGCTTGGCGGATATGCCGGAATATGCTGTACCGAAAGTGGCAGACGGAGTGCAGTTAGTCACTTCTGCCGTTGTTTACGGAGCCGCTCGTATTGCAGACCGTCTGGACGCCAAGTTGGTTGTTATTGCGACGCGTACTGGGAATACGGCACGGATAAAAGCGAAGCAACGGGACTATATTCCGACTGTCGGTGTCAGTCGAAATCTTAGTACACTTCGTCAGCTTTCCCTGTTCTGGGGAATTATTCCATTACGGGGAATGCCGTTAGATAGTGGTGAAGAGCTACGAGCGGCAGTTGAAAGCTGGGGAAAAGAACAGGGTATGCTGGCCGATGGGGATTATGCCGTATTCGTAACCAGTAGTACCTTTGGGACACTGGGACATGACGAACTTTTTGTTCATCAGATGGAAGATTAGAGTCCTAGCTGAATACTGTTAGCTGCCCGTGATTTCGGCAATTTCTACTGTCCGATGCTGCTCAGACGAAAGGTAGCAGGCATCGACCAGAGCCATTGTCTTTAGGTTGTCCTGAGCACTGATTTCAGGGGGCTCACCAGACTCTAAAGCAACCAAAAGCTGTGCCATCGTACCGATAAAGGCATCCGGGAACCAGACCTCATCCCATCGTGGTTGAATCCATTTTTTTCCCGTTGAGGTATTGGTATAGTCCAGAGTGCTGGGTCTGCGAGCCGGATATTCAGGCCACCCGATAGTTCCCCGAGCCATACCGGTTGTTCCTTCCAAACGCCAGTTAATTCCGATGTCACCAGCAGCTCCTTCATTAGCGGGACCCGTCCAAACATCATCCCAGCTACTCGCACGGGCTCCGTTTTCATATTCCAAAATATATAAGCAGATGCCATCGGAATGTTCGAAGGAGGTACGTGGGTCAGGTCGTGTACTGCAGAATACCCGGACCGGATCACCTAGCCAATAACGAAAGGTGTCCAGATGGTGGATAGACATAATACGTAACGTTACCCATCCCTGACGTTCCTGCCAGGGCATCCAATGAGGAATTGCACGCATATCAATGCTGGCAAAGACGGGATCACCAAGTAGACCTTCTTCAATGACTGCCCGACACGCTCTTACACTGTGATCGTAACGCATGTTTTGGTTAACAGATAAAACAATTCCCGCTTCTTGACAGATTGAAACGATTTCAAGAGCCTGTTGGTAATTGATGCCCAGTGGTTTTTGCGCTAGTATGCCTTTGATCTTTCCGGCATAACGAGTGATTTCACGAATGACATTCAATTGATGATCCGGTGGAACCGCTATGTCGACCACTTCGATGTCTGCTTTTTCCAGCATTTCCTGATAAGTGGCATAGGCCTGCAGATTGTGTCGCTCAGCGACAGCCTGCGCATTAGCAGGTGTTCTGGATGTAATACAGACTGGATTGAACCCCGCATTTTTGTAGGCCACTAAATGACAATCAGCCATGATGAAACCCGATCCGATGCAACCAATCGGAGTGTCACGGCGATGAGGCAGTTGAGCAAGATGAGCTGAGTCACTTATCAAAACAGATTTTCCTTAGACAAAGCTATTTTATAGCCGGTTAACCTCGCAGGCCCACCTGCTGCATCAAATTATCGGTTTCACGATATGCTTCTTCTACCCACTCCACAATTTTGCCGGGCTCGGGTGAATATTCCAGTTCGATCGAAATTGCTCCATCGAAATCGAGTTGCTTGATGGCTTCTAAATAGGGGATAAAGTCACACACGCCACGTCCCGGAGGCAGGTCGCCATGGACATTCCCGTCACAGTCGGAAATGTGCACATGAATTGCCCTGTCTTTTAGCTTGAGAATATCTTCCGGAGCGTCACCAGCCAATAAAACATGGGAGACGTCGATGTTTGCTTTTACGGCAGGGTGGTCCACCTGATCAATAAACTTAACCATATTTTCGATATTGTTAAGCAACGACAGTTTGAAGGGTTCCAGCTCTAATGCAATTTGTATTCCCAGTTTTTCGGCATAGCTACCCAGTGCTCTGCAGTGCTCCACGGCAGTATTCCATTGTTCCACCGGTGGTATGACTTCCTGTTGCCAGATATATTCGCCGAGAACTAGCAGTAGGTTGTCTGCGTTGTATTCGTATACAAGGTCAAGGTACTGTTCACACCGTTTGAGATGAAATCGTTGAATGCTGGGGTTAAAGTCGATAAGTCCAACGGCCACACAGCAGATCGACTTAATTGGTAAGCCCAGACGATCGCATTCGTCTTTAATCAGTCGCCGTTCCTGAATGTCAGCATCGAGCGGATCAACGAATATATCGACACAATCAAAGCCGATTTCTTTGGTCTTTTGCAGACCGAACTGAGTTGGCTGATTGGACTGTACCCAGGCTGAGTTAATTAAGCCTAACTGCATGGTGTTTTAATCTCCTATTGTCCAGCGTTTATTTTTTAATACTTCGGTAAGAAAAGCGAAGACATCTGCTGCTGCTTCAATGCGTTTGCTGGTTGGGGTTCCGGCTCCATGTCCGGCACTCTCTTCAATCCGGATTAAGACCGGGTTTTCACCTTGATGACAATGCTGAAGTTCCGCTGCGAATTTGAAACTATGACCCGGTACAACACGGTCGTCATGGTCAGCGGTTGTGACCAACGTGGGCGGGTAATTTGTTCCGGCCTTTAAGTTGTGGAGTGGCGAATACTTAATGAGTGTATTGAACTGGTGTTGATCATCAGAACTTCCGTATTCACCAACCCAGGCCCAGCCAATCGTAAATTTGTGATATCGTAACATATCCATTACACCAACGGCAGGAATGGCCGCCCCATAAAGATCCGGTCGTTGTGTCATACATGCACCAACCAGCAAGCCTCCGTTGCTGCCTCCTCGGATTGCGAGATTAGATGTATTGGTGTAGTCCTTCTCAATCATCCACTCAGCGCAGGAAATGAAATCATCAAATACGTTTTGTTTGTTGTCGCGCATTCCGGCCTCATGCCACCGCAGACCGTATTCACCACCGCCACGTAAATTAGCGACAGCGTAAACACCCCCCATTTCAAGCCAAACCAGATTGGCAACGGAGAATCCGGGAGTCAGAGAAATGTCGAATCCGCCATAGCCGTAAAGAATTGTCGGGTTCTTACCGTTAAGCTTTAGTCCCTTTCTACTGGTGACAAACATCGGTACTTTCGTCCCATCTTTACTTTTTACAAAGACCTGCTTGGTTTCGTACCGGTCCGGATCAAAAGCTACCTTTGGTTCTTTGTATAGTTCGGATTCCCCGGTTTCAATGTTGTAACGGTAGATACGTGTCGGAGTGACATAGTTGGTGAAACTGTAAAATGTTTCCCCCTCTTTTCGTTGACCACCGAATCCACTCGTCGAACCAACTCCCGGTAATTCGACTTCCCGAATCTTCTTTCCTGTTTCCGAGAAGACATAGGCTCGGTTTTGAGCATCCTGCAGGTACTGCACAATGAAGTGTCCACCGGTATTGGAAATGCCTTCGAGTCGATGCTCTGATTCTGCAATCAAAGTTTTCCAGTTATCGGGTTCCGGATTATTTAGATTGATTTGGACCACTCGTTTTTGTGGAGCTTCCAGGTCCGTAAGAATCCAGAATTGATTGCCGTCATTGCCTATAAAATCGTAATCGGCATTGAAACCGGAAATCAGTTCCACAACTTCAGCATTGTCCTGCCTGAGATCCTTATAGAAAAGTTGATTTTTGCGATCAGACCCTTTCCAGACGGAGATGATGAGGTAGTTGCCATCTTCGGTGACATAGCCTCCAAAGCCCCATTGCTTTTTATCTTCTCGCTGATAAATCAGCTGATCAGCAGATTGCGGCGTACCAATTTTATGGAAGTACAGTTTTTGGAAATAGTTTGTTCCGGAGAGTTCTTCTCCTTGTTCTGGCTCGTCGTAACGGCTGTAAAAAAAGCCCGAATTGTCATGAGCCCAGGAAGCACCGGAGAATTTAGACCACTGGAGATGGTCTTCCAGTTTCATACCGGTTTCCACATTTAAGACATGCCATTCACGCCAGTCGGAACCCGCCGAAGAGATACTATAGGCCAGGAGCTTTCCATTAGGACTTGGGGAATAGGACGATAATGCCTTCGTCCCTTCCTTCGACCACTGATTGGGATCAAGCAGAACCCGGGCTTTACGATCCAAAGAACTAGTGACATAGAGCACACTTTGGTTTTGGAGACCATTGTTGTGAGAGTAGAAGTAGAAATCCCCACGTTTGAACGGGCGACCATGGCGTTCATAATTCCAAAGTGTTGTGAGACGGTCGACGATCGGTTGACGCGTCGGGATGTTTCTCAGGTAGTTAAAGGTAATTTTGTTCTGAGATTTAATCCACTTCGCCGTCTCTTCGGATTCGGTGTCTTCGAGCCAGCGATATGGATCGGAAACAGTGTTGCCGTGGTATTGCTCTTCGGTGTTGTCCCGCCGAGTGTCTGGATAATGGAATTCTGGCATTCTTCTATCTTTTAGTGCTAAAGGTGAGTTTGCATTACGCTTGACAAAAATGGGGCGTTGAGCCATCGCAGGTGAAGCTAGCAATGGCAGTAGCAAAAAGAACAGTATTCCGCCTAAAAACACCGGTCGTAGAGGAAATTGTGGTGACATCATTATGGTTATCTCAAAATACTTAAAAGTCTTGGGTAATTCACAATATACAACAGTTTACTACGGCATGTGACGGAGCTCTGACGCTTAGCTGGCAACTATTTGTCAGTGGTGTGGTGCAATATAGTCACGACTTTTTATCGTGATTACCAGCAGATAAGATCATGCATCACCAACTCACTCCGATTAGTGGGATCTTCCTAAGTACTGTCTTGGGAATCCTGCTTGACAGGTATTTTTGTCTTACTCCTTTCATCTATTTGGCAGGTTGTGTCGTTGCCGGTGGACTAGGTCTGTGGGGCATTGCAGATGGGAGACGAGATAAACAACGAAAAGATCGGCAGATTAGATGTTTGGTACTCAAGTTTTCGATGTTCCTTTTTGTCGGTTGTGCCTTTGCGGTTTGGCATTATCTGGATTGGTGGTATGAACCTGCTAATTCGTTTCGTTCCCGACTTCTGCATCCTGTTCCAGTGATCGCCATGGTTGAACTTGAGCGAGAAGTGCGAGTAGCGCCTCAGCAACCGTGGCATCCTTTACGCCGTGGTCAGCAAAATAGGACCATTACTGCTGAGGTAACTATACGTGCACTTAGGCAATTCTCAGAGGATGAATTTCAATGGCTGGAAGTTAGCGGAAACGGAACATTGGTTGCTTCCCTTGCACAAACTGAAGAGATTACTCGGAAATGGCTGGCATTGCCGGCCGGTTGCTGTCTCAGAGTTCAGGGGACGGCCTCGCCCATGCGGAATGCTGATAACCCGGGTGGATGGGATTCCGCTATGTATCATTGGGGACAACGTCGTGGTTTTGTGTTAACTGTATCGGATGATCTACAAGCTGTCAGCGTCACGGGTTATGCCAACCGCTGGTTTAGTCAAATGCGGGACAGTATACGACAAATTGCACGAGTGAATCTTAAGCGAGGTTTAAGTGAACGGCAATTTCGACTAGCTTCTGCCGTACTACTGGGTGATCGTCATCATTTACATTCCGAAGAACTCGAACAGTTCGCTAGAGGAGGGATTATTCATCTGGTTGCGATTTCCGGGCTGCACGTGGGAGTATTGGGCTTGGGATTGTTATTTCCACTACGCTTCTTTTCTCGCCATCATCTTCTTTGGTATGCCGTAACACTTCTGCTGATCTGGTTCTACGCGGTTATTGTGGACCTCCGACCACCGGTAACGCGAGCTGCGATTCTAATCTCTATCTCTATCATGGGGCGGATATGTTTTCGTGAATTTCACTCAGTCTATTGCCTGTATCTGGCAGGAATCATCATCCTGATTAGCAATCCGTCGACCTTATTTGACGTGGGAACTCAATTGTCGTTTATTGCCGTTGCAACTTTATTTTTAATTCAATCACGCATCAGTCCGGATACTTCCCCGGTTAAAAAACTTTTGTTCAGGCGTAAATCTTTTGGCTTTCGAGCCTGCGTTGGAATTTTGCAGATCTTTAAGGCGACTATTGTGGCTACTATTGCCGTTGTGTTGGTAGCGTTACCTTTGACTTCCGCTAATTTTCATCTGGTCAGTGTAGTAGGTGTTTTGCTGAACGCGTTATTGGTAATCCCGGTTTCGATCGCTATTTTCAGTGGTTTTTTATTGGTGCTAGCCGGGAATTTACCCTTGCTTTATTATCTGCCCGCGATGTTTGCAGAAACATCCTTTGGATTGATTTGGGAATTAAACGACAGGCATGGATTTGATGGTATCGGAACCCACTGGCTTTCCGGCCCCACAACCCAGTGGTGCGTTTTGTTTTATTTTCTCTTGAGCCTGTCTTTTGGAGTGCTTCCTTTTGCTTGCCATTATCAAAAGATGTTCCGTTGGTGCCTGGGAGTTTGGGTATTGGGTAGTCTTTTACTTTTCCCACAGCGGATAGGATTCAGATCGACAGTTCGGGATTTTCGCGTTGTTTTTATCAATGTTGAGCACGGCACGTCGGTCTTATTGGAAGTGCCTGGTGCGGGCGTCTGGCTTTATGACGCCGGCAGTCTTACGGACTTCAGGATCGCGGGACGCGTCATAGCAGATACCTTGTGGAGGAGAGGGCATAGTCGACTTAATGGTGTTTTCCTTTCTCATGCCGATCTGGATCACTTCAATGCAGTCCCTTATCTGTTGCCACGATTTCAACCTCAACGATTATTAGTTTCAAAGCGAATGAAACATCAAATGTTTCCTTTTCAGCCAGAGAAGAAGACTGGGGCCGCGATTAGGTATTTAGCAGAAACTCTGAAGGAGCATCAGATTAAAATCGAAACGCTTACAGCCCCCGACCGGTTACAACTTGGCATCTTGAATGTAGACGTTTTAGCCCCCCAAAAAGGATATAAGTATTCATCAGACAATGATGCCAGTTTAGTACTAAGGATAAAAAATTCGGACAGTCGAGTTTTGTTGCCAGGTGACATCGAAAAAGAAGGAATTGAAGTTTTGATCGATAATCATCCGGTAAAACAGTGTGATATTGTGATGGTCCCTCATCACGGTAGCGTTCACAGCGAGCCTGAATGGTTTAGCCAATGGAGTCGCCCGCGATTTGCGGTCGTTAGCACGGGTCACAAAATGCTTCCGGATCCTGTGGTCGCGAGTTATCTGGAAGCTGTTAGCCGGCGTCACGGGAAATTATTACTGACGAGCCAGACTGGCATGATTGAATTTGGACTAGGTCCGCAGGGACTAGAGCCAGTCGCTCAGTAATTCTCGCAGTTGGGCTCGGGCGCGATGCAATCGACTGCGGACTGTCCCCAGACTAATATCGAGAACAGATGCAATTTGTTGATAATCATATTCCTCGATTTCCCGCAGCAGAATGACCTTTTGATGATCTTCCGGTAGTTTGGCGATTGCCATCTTCAGAGCCTCGCGAAATTCGCGGCTCTCGAATCTTTGCTCGGCCGATTGATCAGAGGAGGGAATCATGACTTGTGAGGTATCAATGGATTCAGGGCGTTGGCGACGTTGCCTGGTTCGGGCAATGTTAAATCCTATCCGATAGATCCAGGTGAAGAAATGAGCATCCTGCTGAAAGGAATTTAATTTGCGAAAGACTTGTACAAAGGTTTCTTGAGTGACATCGAGTGCTTCTTCGGAGTTATTGGTGATTGGTAGCAATGACCGATATAGCTGATTCTGGTACTGCTCAATGAGCTTGATAAGCGCAGTCCGGTCACCTTGTTTAGCAGCCTGGACGAGGTTGACAACGTTGGGATCGGATTTCACGATGTTGAGTAGTCAATTAACAGCGGCGCTTACCGCCTGTTGTCTTCCTGAAATACAAAGTGGTGGGCGTCAAATTGGTTGGTAGCGAACATCACAAAATAAACATCATAAGATAAGACTGTAAGTTTGCTTGTTATGTTCCTACGTTCTTATTGTTCACCAAATGCTTTAAGGGTGTCAAATATTTGGTTAGTGATTACTGATACCCATAGGTTGGCAACAAGCAAGATTCAAGCTTTTCCAGTTAACTTTACTGATTAGCCCCCGAATTTTATGGTCGTGACCTGTAAATTTCTAGGTCAGCTTGATTCCGCTGCCGAGCAGGACACTCTTTTGAACATCCAGATCGTGTTGATAGCTGAAAGGAAACTCTTTTTCCCCTTTTAGCACTGCTGCCATTTCCAAAAAATCACCATCGTATCGTCCTTCCAAAGTAGGCAATTTCACAAAGTGTGAGCCTTTGGCTTGCCCGTCTTTTGCCGCTTCGAGGGTTAATTCCAGAACAGGCTTCTCTAAGGGACGCAGGATGATTGTTCCTTCGCTACCGACAACAATAAATTGCCGGCGTCGAAAACCATCGACTTCTATCATCGCGGAACGAATCGTGGCAGTCGCTTTAGGATAGTCAAAGATAGCCAGCATATTATCAACCAGTGAATCTTTGTCAGGGTAGGTGGTGCGTGGAAATGCTGTAACACGATCAGGAGTTCCCATTGCCACATGTAGAGAATCGATCAAGTGGCAACCTAATTCAAACATGGTTCCCCCAGCGTACTCGGCTAGTTGTTTACGCGTAGCGTCGCCAATCTTTTTACTAATAACCCCGTCTACTTCAAAAACATCACCGAGAAGCCCCTGTTTAATGGAATTGAAGATGAACTGAAATCCGGGATTGTAGCGGAACATATATCCCATCTGGACCAGCACCTTGTTTTTCTTTGCTGTGGCGATCACTTTCTCAAAACCTGAGTAATTGACACCTGCTGGTTTGTCGAGGTGGATGTGTTTACCTGCTGAGACACAAATTTGAGCGGCATCGATGAGGTTTTTTACTTCTGTCTCAATACAAACGAATTGTAGGTCTTTGACGTTCAGCAGTTGCTCATGTGTCATACGGGCCACGCCTTTGTAGGGTGCCGAGTCTTTTACTCGATTCCACTGAGTATCGTCCGGCTCGACCACACCAACGAATTCGTAAAGCTCAGAGTACTTTCGGGCAGTGCCAATTTTGCCACTAGCATGGGCATGCTTCGTTCCGATTTGACCGACTTTGATCTTAGCCGCACCAGACAATGCCTGACATTTCGGCAATACGTTATAAGTTCCTAATGCGGACAGGAACGAAAGAAAATTCCTTCGTGTTGTCATGTTGAATTCCTTATGGCTATCACTAAGTTGTATTGAATCAGCCGAAGGTTTAATAACCGACTGCGGTTCCGTCTTTACGCGGTTCGGTGGCACCATGTAGCACTCCATTTTTATGATCGATCAGGATACCTTGGTAACCACCAAATCCTCCGACACTTCGTTTTACGTTATGGCCGCGGGACTCCAGTTCGTTGACTACCGTATTAGGTATCCCGGATTCAACTTCGACGATCCCCGGGCCACTGGATTTTTTTCCAGTCGGTGTGGAACTGCCCAGATGTCGAATTCGAGCCAGATCGCCGGCGTGCTGTATGTTCATGCCAAAGTCGATCATATTTACCAGAATTTGGACATGCCCCTGAGGTTGCATATCACCTCCCATCACCCCGAAGGAGAAATATGGTTTGTCCTCTTTGGTAACCATAGCCGGAATGATCGTATGGAACGGGCGTTTGTGTGGATCCAGTCGGTTAAGGTGATTTTCATCCAGAGAAAATAGAGCTCCGCGGTTTTGAATTGCAAAACCTACCTCCGGTGGTGTAATTTTAGAACCAAATCCATGGAAGATACTTTGAATAAAAGAACAGCAGTTGCGATCTTTGTCGACGACTGTCAAATAGACCGTGTCGCCGTTAATTATTTTTGGATCACCGTGCCTGACATCCTGACTGGCTTGCTTCATATCAATCTGCTTACCACGTTGCTTCGCATATTCTTTGGAAATGAGTGAATTGACCGGGACGTCAACAACATCGATATCAGCATAAAATTTGGCGCGGTCTTCAAATGCGATTTTCTTAGCCTCACAGAACAGGTGTAACCAGTTTGTGCTGCCAGGACCCATCGCTTTGACATCATAGGGTTCGATTAGGTTTAACATTTGTAAGGCAGCAATTCCCTGTCCGCTCGGCGGTAATTCCCAAATCTCATAGCCGCGATAGCTGGTGGATACCGGTTCGACCCAGGTGGCCCGATGGTTCAAAAAGTCGTCCATGGTGAAAAGACCGCCTACTTTATCACTGTAGGCAACGATTTCTCTAGCAATCCTGCCACGATAGAAAGCATCAGCTCCCTGTTCAGCAATCAGTTGATAACTTTCTGCAAGTTTGGGAAGTCGGTATATTTCGCCAAAACCGGGAGCGTTTTTACCATCGATTAAATATGTTCGTGCTGATCCCGGATTGGCAGCCAGTGAAGGTGCCGAGACTTTCCAGTAATGGGCAATTACTTCCGATACGGGGAAACCTTCGCGAGCAGTGTAAATGGAGGGAGCAAGAATTTCTTTCAATGAAACAGAACCGAAGCGTTCATTGAGTGCCTGCCAGCCGCTAACACATCCCGGAACTGACCAGGCCAGAGGACCAAACAGTGGAATTTCATCCATATTATTGTCGGCGAAATATTTACGAGTCGCTTTGTATGGACTTCGTCCACTGGCATTTAGCCCGTAGAGTTTCTTAGATTTATTATCCCAGTAGATACAGAACAGATCACCTCCTATACCATTGCTCATGGGCTCTACAACTCCCAGCATCGCGTTAACGGCAATTGCTGCATCGACTGCATTGCCTCCGGACTTGAGGATATCAAGACCAGTCTGTGCCGCTAATGGATGACTGGTTGCCACCATGCCGTTTTTGGCAACCACAACGCTTCGGCTTTGCTTGGAGGGAGTCACAGGACGGTCGTAACCGGCCTGGCGGGAAATATCTTGAGCTTGGGCATCGAGAACTGGTTCTGTCATGAGAATAAGGGCAAATAGAAAAGGGGTAACGATTGGAAACGGCGATCGGCTACGGCGGGATTGTGACATTGTATTGAAAAAAATGGTTCTTAGTATTCGAGACAGATAGAGACTTGGGAATCGGGTAGGATGAGAATGCTCATACAAGAAGAATCATCGAACCTTTCTTCCTTTAGGTTACCAAACTAAAAAGCCTACTTCATGAACATTGTTACCAATTCACCGATAGTAATTACCGTTACCGTCTTTGCGTTGTCCGGATATGTTCATCAGGCCTCAGCTCAACCGCGGGTGATCGAACCGGCAAAAGCGGCTGTGAAGCTTGGTATGAAGCCGATTATCGCAAGTGCTGCCAGTTATGTGGAGCAGAAGGACTGTTTTACCTGTCACCATCAGGCATTGCCTGTAATAGCGGCCGTCCGGGCAGAAGCGATAGGGGTTCAGGCTGACCGCGATTGGTTAGAAAGTCAGCGTAAATTTACGGCTGATTTTTTTCTTCAGCGTAAGGCAGAATTAGCCAATGGGCGGGGAGTTCCCGGAGGAGCCTTTACGGCCGGATATGCGTTAGCGCAGTTTATAGCTACATCACAAATAACAACGAGCGAACAGGCTAACCTTACAGACAGATTGGAAGCGACCGATGAGTTGCTCGGCTATCTACTGAAAATCTACAAGCCGGAACGGCCCTGGAAAATAAATACGATTCGTCCACCTTTGGAGTCTAGTGATTTTACGGCCACCGCACTGGCAATAGCAGCCTTAAGTACTTATGAGTTGGCCGAGTTGATGAAGCATGTGGATGAAATTCGAATTTGGTATGGGAAGACCAAAGCGGATTCTGCAGAAGACAGAGCTTTTCAACTGATGGGATGGTATTGGCTGACAAACGCTCAATACAATTATCAGGTTTCCGGAGTTTTATCCGACTTGAAGCCTGCTCCGCTGATAATCGGCAAAAAGATTGAACCACTTAAGCATTCCGAACCTTCCACGCTTGTGGCGGATAAAGTACGTTTACGAACTATGATCAACCAGCTGAAACAGCGTCAGCATGAAGATGGTGGTTGGGCACAAACTAAGCAAATGGAGAGCGATGCCTATGCGACAGGACTAACAATGGCCGCCCTCTCAATGGTTCAGCCTGAATTAGTAGATGAAAAATGGTACTTGCGAGGGGTAAAGTACCTGCTCGAGACCCAGCAAAAAGATGGCACTTGGCGTGTTCTGACTCGTAGTGAGCCTATTCAGGAATACTTTGAATCGGGCTTTCCTCATAAAGAAGACCAGTTTATTTCAATTGCAGCCTCGTGCTGGAGCGTGATTGCATTAAGTCAGTATGTGAATGTGCGATTAAACGCTCCTAAATAGTCGAATTTCTCGTTGTTTTAAGCGTTTTCCCATCTATTAGAATTGCTTATTCCCACTTGCATCTGACCTTGTTAGTGGTAGATTTAATGAATTAAAGATATTCCGTAATAGTTTACGGACTGAGTATTGGTTTTTTCTGACTGGAGTATACCTGAAACAGGGTATTTTGGTTGGGGACATTTGATCGGTAGGAGTTCAACGGTTGGACATCCGTATCGGCAGAGAAAGTAGTAGTAACGATGACAATTGCTAAAGAACGCAAGCAGGAATTAATTGGCGAATTTAAGAACGCGGATAACGATACCGGGTCACCGGAAGTTCAAATTGCAATCTTAACCACTCGAATCAACAATCTGACCGAACACATGCGGTCGCACAAGAAAGACTATGCATGCCGTCGCGGTTTGCTGGCTCTTGTTAGTCGCCGCCGCCGGTTGTTGGACTACTTAAGAAAAATCGATCCTCAGCGATATCTAGATATTATTGGCAAGTTAGGCATCCGAAAGTAAAACTCGGAGGTCTTCAGGCCATTTCAGATTGTTCTTGTATTTTGCCGGAGACAATCTTATTTGGGCAGGCGAAGAATCCTGCCAGAACTAGCATCGCCTCTGATTTGCACCTATCTGTGGTCATACCTACGACGGCAGCGATGATGATTAAACCGGGGCGGATTTAGTTGATGTAGTTTAGGAATGAAGTAAGTAAATTATTGGCCTCCGATTTGGAGAGGCTTGTAGGATTTTGTAGGTAAGAGAAAGAAATGTACGAATGGAAAAGGTAAGAGTAGAAAGAGAAATTGGGGGGCAGACGTTTTCACTGGAAACAGGCTTCATTGCGAAGCAGGCCGGAGCATGTGTTATTGCTCAGTATGGTGATACGGTTGTCTTAAATGCGGTAACATCAGGTACCCCTCGCGAAGGAATCGATTTTTTTCCACTGATGTGTGATTATCGAGAACGCTTTGCTGCCGCCGGAAAGTTCCCGGGTGGTTTTTTGAAACGAGAAGGACGTCCTTCAACAAAAGATACATTAACATCACGTCTTACGGATCGTCCGATTCGTCCATTGTTCCCTAAGGGTTTCAATGACGAAGTGATGTGTCAATCGACCGTGATTGCCAGTGATGCAATCAACGATGGTGATGTGGTTGCTATGAACGGTATCGCAGCAGCTCTACATATTTCGCCGTTACCGTTTGACGGACCGATTGCATCGGTTCGTGTTGGACGGATTGATGGTCAGCTGGTAACTTTCCCAACAGTTGAAGATCTGGAAGAAAGCGATTTGGATATGATCGTTTCGGGAAGTCTGGAAGAAATCCTGATGATTGAAGGATTTGCTCGTGAAATGCCGGAAGATGAAATGGTGGAAGCCATTCTTTATGCTCACGAAGGTATCAAGCAGGTTTGCGAACTTCAGAATGAACTTCACGGAAAATGTGATGTTCAGAAGCAGGAATTTATCGTTCCTGAAGATGATGGTATTGCCGATCAGTTGATTGAAAAATATTCGGAGCAATTTCGAACGGCTCAGTTGACCGAAGGTAAGCAGAATCGAGCGGAAGCTGTAAATGCAGTGAAAGCTACGATTAAGGACGATTTGATTCCGGATCCAGAAGCTGAAGATGCAATCTGCTCAAAAGCTTTGAAAGCTGCTTTATATAAATTGGAATCTCACGTCATTCGTCAACTGATCGTCGAAGGTACTCGTCCTGACGGTCGTAAGCACGATGAACTGCGTAACATCGAATGTTACGTTGATGTTCTGCCACGTGTTCATGGTTCCGCAGTATTTCAGCGAGGTGAAACTCAGGCGTTGGTCACTGTAACTCTTGGTACAAGCAAAGATGAACAGCGAGTCGACGGAATCAGTGATAATTATTCCAAGAAATTCATGCTGGACTATAACTTCCCGGGCTATAGCGTTGGTGAAGCGAAACCTAACCGTGGACCTGGACGCCGTGAAATCGGTCATGGCATGCTGGCTGAGCGAAGTGTGAAAGCTGTACTGCCTGATCCGGAGGATTTCCCATATACCATTCGTGTAATTTCTGATATCACCGAGTCCAATGGTTCATCTTCACAAGCATCGGTTTGTGGAGCTACCCTTGGTTTGATGGCAGCTGGTGTACCAATTAAGAATCCAGTAGCCGGTATTTCAATCGGATTGGTTCAGGACGGTGACCAGAATATTCTGTTGACAGATATTCAGGGTGCCGAAGACCACTTTGGTGATATGGACTTTAAAGTCGCTGGTACTCAGAAAGGTATCACTGGTATTCAGCTTGATCTAAAGATCAATGGTATTAGTGAACAGGTCATTCGTGACTCATTGGTTCAGGCCAAGGAAGCACGGCTTAACATCATGCGAGAAATGATCCGGGAAATCGATCGTCCGCGGGCCGAGACTTCACAGTACGCTCCTCGTTTGATCCGTATCAATATCGCTCCTGATAAGATTGGTGCTCTGATTGGTCCTGGCGGTAAAAATATTCGTCATATTCAGGAATCAACGGGTACCGTGGTTGAAGTAGATGATGATGGTGTTGTCACCATTGCCTCCACTAATGCTGAATGGGCTGAAGAAGCACGCGGTTTGGTGGAAGCCTATACAGCAACCGTTCAGGTTGGAAAAATTTATGAAGGTTCGATCAGCAGTATTAAGGACTTCGGTATCTTTGTTGAAATCCTCCCCGGTCGTGACGGATTGTGTCATATCAGTGAATTATCTGAACACTATATCTCTAATATCTCAGCCGCCGTTAACGAAGGCGATGTAGTCAAAGTTAAATGTATTGGTGTGGATGATCACGACAGAGTCAAGCTTAGCCGAAAAGCTGCTTTGGAGGAACTTGGCCAGGAGGATGACTGGGAGCCACAGGAACGCTCAGAGAATGACGGAGAACGTCGTCCTCGTCGTGATGGTGACCGTCGTGGTGGTGGTGGACGTCGTCGTCGCCGAGACTAACCCGTTAACCAGGCTTGTTTGAAGTTTATTGTTTATCAGCCGGTTGTCCTGTTAGTCAGGTCGACCGGCTGTTTTATTGCATGGGTATGAAGCTGAGAGTTACAAAAGCACTCTACCAATTATCATGCGCAGACTAAAATAAAGAAGCAGACTATTTTGCCTCGGCAGATGTGCGAGGTTTTCCCGACGGGTAGCAGACTCAGACTATGGTGGATCGCGAAGTAGAGCGTTGGCAGGAAAGATCTCAATTGCTGGAGAAGCAATATGCCGAACTTGCGCAAATTGCCGGCTCTCTGGCGCACGAGATAAAAAATCCGCTTTCAGTAATTCGCATGAATATGGAGTTAGTGGAAGAGGATTTGGAAGAGAGTGAGACGCCGCGAGAACGTCGGGTTTGGAGTAAGCTCCAGACAGTACACTCTCAATGCCAGCGTCTTGAGAAACTACTCAACGATTTCATGAAGTTTGCTCGTTTGCGGGATTTGGATCTTGAAATTGGTTCCCTGAACCGACAGATCACCTCTGTTCTGGATCTGTATGAAGCTCAGGCAAAATCTCAAAGTGTCAAAATTAACCGTTATCTGGATCCTGAACTGCCAGCGATGCATCTGGATCAGGAAACACTTCAGGCAGCATTGGCTAATTTGATAAAAAATGCGCTGGAGTCGATGGATGAAGGCGGAGAATTGACTGCGATTACGCGTGTTACGCCGGTTGGGATCGCGATGGATTTAATTGATACCGGATGCGGGATGAGTGATAACACAGCATTAAACATGTTCAATGCCTTTTATACGACCAAAACTACAGGCACAGGTCTGGGGTTACCGATGGCCCGTAAAGTTGTGCAGGCACATGGTGGACGAATCGATGTCCAAAGCCAGGAAGAGCAGGGCACTAAATTTACTCTGGAATTCCCAACCCCGGCTCGACTTGACTGAGGCAATTTGCTTTAGATGCAATAAATGAAGGTACCCAAGATTGACTGATACAAAACATATTTCGGAATTAGCTCCCGCGGATATTCGCGTCTTAGTGGTGGATAATGATCCCCCACTGGCAACCGTGATGGTGGAAAGTTTGGAGTCTGTAGGTTATGACATCAGTATGGCAACGTCCGGTCCCGAAGGACTAAAGATGATTCAACAGAATCAGTATGACATTGTTATCACAGATCTAATGATGAATGATGTAGACGGCATGGGGATTCTCGAGAATGTAGCAGAGTTGCTCCCCAATGCTGAAGTGATCATGGTCACAGGCCATGCCACGGTGCCGCGTGCCGTGGAGGCGATGCAGTTGGGAGCCTATAACTTCCTGGAAAAACCAATCACGCCCAGACGGCTCAGAGCTATTACGGCACGGGCAGTTGAAGCGGTAGCCTTACGTCGCTGTAATGTGGAACTACAACAGAGGCTAGATGAAAAGTTCGGTTTCGATGGCATTATTTATGCCAGTGACAAAATGAAGTCAGTAATTGAACGCTTAAAACGCATCGCCCCGACCGATGCGACAGTTTTGATCACAGGTGAGAGTGGTACTGGGAAAGAACTTATTGCTCAGGCAATTCATCAGAATTCACCACGTAAGGGAAAACGTCTTGTGCCTCTCAACTGTGCTGCAGTTGCTGAGAATCTTGTTGAAAGTGAGTTATTTGGGCATGTGAAGGGAGCCTTTACTGACGCGCATTCAGATCGTATTGGAGCCTTTGAGTATGCTGATGGCGGTACTATTTTTCTGGATGAGATTGGTGATATGCCACTGGCCACTCAGACCAAACTTTTACGTGTTCTGGAAGAGAGTCGTCTTACCCGAGTAGGAGATAATTCTCCAATGGAGGTGAACGTCCGAGTTGTTTCGGCGACGAATCTTATATTGGAAGACGCCGTGGAGAAGAGTGAATTCCGAAATGACCTGTATTACCGCTTAAAAGTGGTAACGGTCGAATTGCCTGCATTACGTGAGCGGCGTGATGATATCGTGCCTTTAGTCGATCACTTTCGCAAGCAATGTAACCAACGTCACAGTAAGAATGTCACAGCGGTGACACCCGCTGTGACTCGGCGATTTTATGCTTATGACTGGCCCGGTAATATTCGTCAGTTGAAGAATATTGTCGAGAGCATGGTGGTGCTCGATGTGGATGGAGTGCTGGATGTGGATGATTTACCACCAGATTTTCATGTGGCTGGAGATGAACTCCCGGACAATTCACTGGGGCCGGTTGATTTGGTCGGACAGCCTATGGCGCAGATAGAAAAATGGGCTTATCAACAAACATTGGCACTTACCAATGGCAATCGCGAGGAAGCAGCCCGTATACTAGGAGTAGGTGCTCGTACAGTTTATCGTAAACTGAAGGAATTTGAACTGTAACTTTTCACCATAGTATTCCCTAAGGATGGGATTTAGCATGGCACGGATTGCACAATTACCAACAAGTATTATTAATAAGATCGCCGCAGGTGAGGTCATTGAACGTCCTGCGAGTGTGGTGAAAGAACTCGTGGAAAACTCGGTCGATGCCGGCGCGAGTAGAATTGACGTCACTGTGGAAGACGGTGGCAGCTCTCTTATTAGAGTCGTTGACAACGGAAATGGTATCGATCCCGAACAGATTGAAATGGCTGTCGATAGCCATGCCACCAGTAAGATTCAAACGCCGGAAGATCTGTTTTCCGTATCTTCGATGGGATTTCGCGGTGAGGCACTTGCTTCAATCTCTGAAGTTAGCAATATGTTGCTTCGCAGTCGTACAGATGAAAATGATGCCGGAGCGCTGTTGGAAGTAAACGGGGGAAAGCGTCAATCTCCAGAACCAATAGGATGTCCTGTTGGAACATTGATTGAAGTCCGGAACCTTTTCTTCAATACTCCGGTTCGCCGAAAATATCTGAAAACCACGCAGACTGAAATGGGACATATCACCGAAGCGTTTACCAGAATTGCGTTGGTGCATCCGCATGTTCATTTCAGTCTGAAACACAACCAACGGATGAAGCATGATCTTCCGGCCGTCCAGAATTGGAAGGACAGAATTGCTCATTTTTATGGGCGTGATCTGGCCGCAGGTTTGATTTGGATTGAAAGTCTGGATGAGGATGTTTCCATTGCAGGATATGTTGCCGATCCTTCATTTTTTCGCTCCAACACGCGTATGCAGTATCTTTTTTTAAATAACAGGCATATTCGAGATCGGAGTCTGCAGCATGCTTTAGGCGAAGCTTATCGGGGCCTGTTGCTGCATGGCCGATACCCTGTGGTATTCCTGAAATTGGATATGCCGCCAGAGATGGTCGATGTGAATGTACATCCTACTAAGCTCGAAGTTCGATTTCAGGATGGACGCAGACTATATAGTCAGTTGCTGAGCACGATTCGAAATAAATTTCTGGCGACGGATCTGACAACTCGTGTTCGTGAAAAAAAGAACAGTGCTCATCCTGACGGACATTCGGTTCAAGTTGCCGAAACGACACAGACCATGGATTTTCAGTTTGGCAACCCTCAAACGAAGACAGAGATGATTGGTCAGACCGGTATAGGCCTTCCCGATAGTTTCCAGCGAGCTCTGGATCCCAATCAGCTTGCCGTTGGGCTAACTGCTAACGATTCTGATCTGCCAGCGGACTCCCTGAAGGATAACCCGTTTGGTGATCCCGAGGCGGTAGCCGACTACCCAGTTCACACGACACTTGGTATACAAATCCAGAATCGGTATTTGGTGACTGAAGATGAACGTGGTATGGTCGTTATTGATCAGCATGCACTGCATGAACGAATCCTCTATGAACAGCTTCGCACGAATGCGATGGAAGGTTCGCTGGAAACTCAACGATTGTTGGTTCCAGAACCGGTGACATTGACAGCAGCGGAAACCGCAGTGGTATTGGAAAATCAGGAGCAACTCAGAAAGCTGGGTATTGAAGTTGAGCCGTTTGGAGGTGATACGATTCTGGTATCTAGTTATCCTGCGATGCTGCGGAGACTTAAGATTGAAGAGATGATTCGCGATTTAGTCGAAGTCTTGCTGTCAGGTAAAGAGTCACCTGATAAACGAGATGTTCTCGATGAACTGCTTGCTATGATGTCCTGTAAAGCAGCAGTCAAAGCCGGTGATCCATTAACGACCGAAGAAATTAAATCATTACTGGAATTACAGCATCTTTGTCAGGACTCGCATCACTGTCCTCACGGACGTCCGTCTGCTCTGGTGTTTTCACGTGATGAACTGGACAAACGATTTCAGCGTACCGGAATTTAGGTCAGAATTGTCTGATTGTCATAGCTTTCATCGCTTCCGGCTTGGCATAAGTGCTGTCCAGACCGTATTCCTGCCAATAGATGACGCAGTTTGTGTTACGGGATTGAAACATCTCAAAGTCATTTCGGGTGATTGAGCAATTGCGAACGATGATTTCTTTCAAATCAGACATCGCTGCAAGTACTTTTAGATTACTTGCATCGAGTGATGAATTAGACAGATTGAGGTGTGTTATATCCGTATCGGCCAGATCTTTGATCGCTTCATCATTCAGGCGACAACCCATCAGTCCCAGACTGCTAAGGGCTGATAAACTATGCAGCTGTGCTATTGCGGCAGAGTCGAGAGGACAGTTTGATAAATCTAAATAGGATAATCCGACCAGCGAAGCAAGGCTTTCCAGTTTGTTCCCGGTTAGTTGTGTGTTGTAGAGAATGAGATGTTCCAGCGCAGTTGCCTGTTGCAAAGCTGTCAGCCACTGATCTGTAATATTGGTTTCCGCCAAACTCAGTGTGATGAGAGATTCGCAATTGCCCAGTGTTTGCAATACTCTCTCACTTAACTCCAGCCCCTGTAAATTTAGTTCAGATAACGGTAGTGTCCCCAGTATTTCCGATAGTCCATCGCTGGAACAGGCCGTGAAACTCAGATCCAACTGCTCGCAGTGCGGGTGATCAGCGAGATATTTTAATCCGGTGTCAGTTATATCGGTCTCACTGAGATTCAATTGGACGATATGAAGGGATTTCAAACTTTTGACGGACTTGTCAGAAATATTCGATCTGGATAAATCGAGTGTCAGTGGAAACTGAGTGCTGAGTTGGCCGAGAGCATTCTCTTGCTGCCGGCCCAACTCGCATCCGCGGAGGCTAAGATGGATGAGCTGGTCGTTATTTGCTAATGCTTTAATGCCCATGAATGAAACCGCCGTGTGATCAAGAATAAGTGTTTGCAGTTCGGTGTGATTCGCCAGTGCATTAAGCGTTACATCGGTTGAGTTTGTATATGCTAGTTGAATTTCCTTGAGTAGAGGTAATTCCTGTAACCACTTTGATTCGTCTGGATTCCAGGCAGGATTGTTATTGAGTTTAAGAGTGGTGATTCCTCTGGATCCGGTTAAGTGTGCCAGCCCGCTGCCGTCAAAGTTTAGAGATTGGAGCTCGACAGAGGTCAGTTTTTTTAGGTTTGCTAGTGGACGCAAGTCAGAGTCTTTAAAATGACCGTGGCGCACAGAGAGCTTGCGTAGTGTTGTCAGTTGTCCAAGCAGTGTAAAAGTGTCGACTGAATCAAGACATTGGGCATCTATACTGACGCTCGTGATTCCACTTTTCCGACGATCCCATTCCAATTGCACCAGAGAACCGAATTGGCGTTCAAGCTTTTGTTGGACATGTTGCTCAACCGAATTCGGAGTATTTGTCGTACCGCAAAACCGGAGCGTCGTCATGATAGTTATCACGACGGTCAAAATTACGATGACTAGGATGGTACCAGATTTCATATTATCAGGGACTTATGTATTAAGTGGTAAACAATGCAGAGTGATATATATTAAAAAAGGCTTGGCAATACCAACGCAATTTTGTTTTCCTAACCGTTAATCACTGTCGTGAAACCTTGTTTTTTGTGGGAATTCAGTAGGTAAATCTGGTGATTCCCGAAAGAAGTCGCCGAGGTTATAAAAGAGTATTACGGGTTATTAATCTTTATCATGACGAATCTAAAGCATTGAAAGGTCTGAATCTTTGAGTCAGTTGAGCGACGATCCAGCTTCTACCATTTGTGTCAGTATTGGACGGGGACGACACAAACATATGAGAGCAGAGCATCAGCATTTAGCTGAGAATGGTGCTCGTCTGGTCGAGCTGCGTCTAGACTACATTCGTCGAGCTGTTACGCTCAAGCGACTTTTAAGGAATCGTCAGTGTCCCGTGGTTGCAACCTGTCGACGGCCACAGGACGGTGGCAAGTGGTCAGGAACCGAGGCGGAGCGAGTCATCCTGCTGAGAGCGGCGATTGTCGAAGGAGTTGACTACGTTGACTTGGAAGAAGAGATTGCTGACGATATTCCGCGTTACGGTGATACCAGGCGAATTATCAGTATGCACGACTTTGATGAGACGCCCGAAAATCTCGAAGAAATACATGCCCGCCTGGCCTCTAAAGATGCAGATATCGTGAAGATTGCATGTATGGCTAATTCTCCTCATGATGTTACTCGGATTCTAAATCTGATTGAGAAGAGTGACATTCCGACTGTCGGAATCTGTATGGGAGATATTGGAATGCCCAGTCGTATTCTGGCTGGAAAGTTTGGAGCTCCTTTTAGCTTTGCCACATTTCATCATGAGCGCACGATTGCACCTGGCCAGCTCAGTTTTGAGGACATGACTGAGATTTATGGGTATGAAACTATCGATGTGGACACAGAAGTTTTTGGAGTAATTGCCGATCCTGTGGGACATAGTCTGAGTCCTGTTATTCACAATGCAGGTTTTGATCACCTAAATATGAATCGTGTCTACTTGCCGTTCCGCGTTCCGAAGGATCATCTAAATCAGTTTATTGACGATGCACCTGTGTTGGGTATTAGTGGTTTAAGTGTGACGATTCCTCATAAACAGGAAGTCATGGCTTCTTTAACGAAGATTGAATCGGGTGCCCGTAAAATTGGGGCTGTGAACACAGTGATTTTTGATGGTGACGAGATCGTGGGATATAATACGGATCTCTATGGTGCCATGGTTAGCCTGGCTGAAGCTGCTGAAGCTGACCCGGATGAAAAGTGGCTAAGGGGCAAAAAGGTACTTTTGCTAGGTGCTGGTGGTGTTGCCCGGGCGATTGGTGTGGGAGTCAAAGACCGTGGTGCTGAGCTCTTCGTAACCTCCAGAACCTATGAAAAATCTGTGGAACTGGCAACCAAACTGGAAGGTGAAGCGATACTCTGGGAAGAACGTCATTCAGCAAATGCGGATGTTCTGGTGAATTGCACGCCTGTGGGAATGCATCCTAATGTAAATGATACACCGTTTGAGGAGGCTGGTTTTACACGAGATATGATTGTCTTCGATACGATCTATAATCCCGAACAAACATTGCTTATTAAGCAGGCACGGAACCATGAATGTCGAATCGTCACGGGTGTTGAAATGTTTGTCCGCCAGGCAGAATTACAGTTTAAATTGTTCAGCGGCGAAGAAGCACCTCTGGATATGATGCGAGAAACATTTCGTCGAACAATTTCATCTGCCAATTATTAGAGATTGATGTTTATGACCAATATCTTTCTGACTGGTTACCGCGCTACCGGAAAAAGCACGGTGGCAATTCTGATTGCTGAAGCATTAGCAAAGAAAGCAATTGATGCCGATGTCTATTTAGAACAAAAAGCAGGAATGACAATTGCTGAAATTTTTGCTGAGGAAGGTGAGCAGGGATTTCGCGATCGGGAAACAGAGGTCGTGAAAGAACTTGCTCGCCGAGAAAATATGGTGATTGCATTAGGTGGAGGCGCTATTCTTCGTAAAGAGAATTGTGAGGCATTGCAGGGGAGAGGGATTACGGTCTGGCTCACGGCAAGTGCTGAAGTTATCTATGAACGAATGAACATTGATCCGCTAACAGGTCAACGGCGGCCGGCTCTGACTTCCGCCGGAGGCTTGCAGGAAATACAGCAATTGCTTGCCCAACGAGCGCCGCTTTATTTTGCAGTTGCGGATTTCAAGGTAGATACGCAACAGTTGTCACCCAAAGACGTTGCTGCCGAAGTGGTCAGCAGAATTGTCGGTTAGGCCAGAATCTTTTCTTTGATCATCCGCCAGCCATATAGCATGACTCCCATAGCGGAAAGCATTAACATCAGAAAAAACGGAACAGCAGAGATATGCCTTTCTAATACACCGGCCACTCTTTCCCAGATGGTGCTCCAAAAGAGCACAACAATGATGGCTCCCAGACTCAGATAGGGCCCAAAAGCAAGTTCGTTTCCTTTCCGGGCCAAAGCCTGCACGAGACCGATGATAATTCCGGCAAAAGGGGCGATAAAGAAGGTGATGATCACAGCTTGCCATCCTAGAAATGCACCAATCATGGCCATCAATGTAACATCTCCAAACCCCATTGCCTCCTGCTTTGCTGCCAGCGAACCAATTAGACGAACACTCCAGACTAGCAGTAATCCTGCTGTCATACCGAGGATTGCACTGAAGAGACTTTCCCACTGAGACGCATCGCCCCATTTCCAAATTGCATAGAAGAAAGCCCACCCTGACATACAGCTAACAGCGATGATGGTCGTAATAGTGAATGGTTTTCGTCGCCGTTTTTCTCCAACGGCTAAAGACTTGCGCCGCGGGCGAAGGACGCTGGCCACCATCAACTGTAAACCTCGCTTCAGTCCGTAACGCAGTGTGCAGATTTTTGGCATGCTGGCGATCCCCCAGAATCCCAGCAGTCCCATGCAGTATAGAAGTACGCGCGGTTCTTTGGCCCATACGAACCACTGTTTGGGCGAATGAGCATGCAGGTGAATTTTGAGACCATTTGATAGAGCTTCAGTATCGAGTAAACGGCTTTCCGGTAGGAAGGCAGCCAGCACGAGAGCTATCAGTGTTCCGAAAACAGTGACTTCGTCAGGGATCATTCGTTCGTCAAAGTCTACAAATGTGGCGATACACAGCAGAGTAGTCATACAAAACAACGAGATGGTTGGGGACCAAATTAGCATCTCGTTTGAACCGTCGCTGGTCGGGGTTATCTGGTCAGCAATGCTAGCGAAATGGGAATAGGCATAACCAAAGAAAAAACCCATTGCCAGCTCAATCCAGAAAGGTCTCAACCAAAACAGATAACCGTGTTGCCGGACTTCATGTTTCATATTCAGCCAGCCCAGAATCGGAATTTTGGTGGTCCAGGATCGATGGGTAACCTTTTCAGGTAAGGGTCCCCAGGGACTGATGCGCCGTTTATTCCAGGCCAGATTGTAGACCCCCCAATTCACAAACATACCCATGACTGATCCGCAGATCATCACTATGAGGCAGGTGCTCCAACTGAACATGCGATTATCTAGTGCTTTCGTGAGTTGAAGAGGAGATTAGTAGGTTTCAGGGTAGACAATCAGTTCAATCCGCTGATTTGCTTCGCGTCCCTGTTCCGAGGCATTCGAGTAGCGAGGCTGATTATTACCTCTGGAAGCCAGCGACAACTGATTTGCCGGTAATTGTGTCATGCCCACTAAATAATTGTATACGGCTGTTGTCTGCTGGATAGCCTGCTGATGGTCATCGTTCGGTGTTAAACCGGAAGCTGCGTGCGCTTCAAGCATTATTTGTTGATTTGGGTACTGTTGCTTGATAGCTGCTGCGACCCGATCCAGAATCGTTTTGCCACCGTTGCTGATGATTACTGTATTGGCATTAAACAATTGTGACCGAGGAAGTTCGATACGGATATTGTTTTTGTCACGCCCTACAACGATACCCTCAATACTGACAGATTCTAATGCACTGTTCCCTTCGGCATTGTCGGCTGAAAGATCGATTCCCGAACTGTTGGCGAGTTTGTTATTGGCATCTTTTAATTGCTGCTTTACCAGATCCAGTTCACTTGCAGTGACCCGGAATTGCTGTCGGGCTTTAGCCAGTTCGGCATTTAGTGATTCGTTGTCTGCGGTGAGTTTGTCCATCGCAGAACCGGTCGTTGGGGACGAGGAATTTTCAGCATTAGCTCCTGCTGTGGAAGTCTCGCCAGCAGCAGTACTATCTTTATTGCTCCAGCTAAATTTACCATCCGGACCAAGCTGGCAACCAGCCAGCATCAAGCAGAGTAAAAATGTGGAGTATCCAGCAATCGAATTCATGAATGCTCAACCAAAAAATCACGATGAATGTTGCTGCAATAATAGCAAATCACTCGATTCACTGGAAATAGCATTGGTGAGCACGGTAATTAGAGTTACTCATCGCTTGACAGCATCATTCTGTGACCTACGATTGACTAAGAGGGTTTGCCCCCTATTTCTTCGGATGAAACCATGGGATTTATGAACTACTACTGTATTTGCGATTGTCTCTGTTGTTGCTGATTCTCCAGCAATTGTAGTTGTAGTACGTCTTTTTTTAGTCTCTCTAGCCACACGATCATTCGAAATGTCTTCACGCGAAAATAAACAGCAACTACCGGAATTGACCCAACAGATCATCAAGACTTATGCAGATCTGGGAACGATTAACCATTTAGGCCACATCCCTTTGCCTCAGTTGGATAAGATCATAGAGATTCTGGCTGATTTCAAAGAAGTGTTATATCCCGGCTATCGTCGCCGACAGGGGTTACATCAAAGTAATATCGCCTACTATGTTGGCGATCTGGTGGATCAGATTTTTAACGAACTCTCCATTCAAATTGCGAGAGCACTACAACATGAAGATGTTGTTTCTGACTCCAGACGTAAGTGGAGCGTCTATCTGGATCAGGGTGAACAGATTACTCTGAAGTTGCTGGAACGCCTGCCGGAATTAAGACGTATTTTGGCGACCGACGTGCAGGCTGCCCATGACGGTGATCCGGCTTGTAAAAGTCTGGATGAAGTGATCTTTTGTTATCCCGGTCTCGATGCTATCACGGTACATCGTATTGCCCATGAACTTTATTTACTAAAAGTACCCTTCATACCTCGGATGATGGCTGAATGGTCTCATAAAGAAACAGGCATCGATATTCATCCCGGAGCAACGGTTGGCGAATCGTTTTTTATTGATCATGGGACTGGTGTTGTGATTGGTGAAACAACAGTGATTGGAAAACACGTCAAGTTGTATCAGGGAGTTACCCTGGGAGCTTTAAGTTTCCCAACAGATGCTGATGGCAATATCATTCGCACGATGAAAAGGCACCCGACGATTGAAGACCATGTTGTGATTTATGCGTCAGCCACAATTCTTGGTGGCGATACGACTGTTGGACACCACAGTGTTATTGGTTCCAGTGTCTGGCTTACACGCAGTGTGCAGCATCATACCACCGTTACTCTGGAAAAACCAAAGTTGCGAATTCGGGCGGATAGTAAAGAGGCTGTTACTAACGATTCAACCTTTGAAATTTAGTCGGAACTTATCCTGAAGCCAACGCAATTGCTTCTGCAAGATTGATGACACCATCATAAAGGCTACGTCCGATGATGGCACCGTCCAGCCCGGCATCGCGCAGTTTTTTCACGTCTTCCAATGTGGTTACTCCTCCCGATGCAATAACGGGAATCGATGTCGCTTGTTTCATTTCTGACATGCCGCTGATATTCGCGCCCTGCATCATCCCGTCTCGGGAGATGTCGGTATAGATAATAGCGGCTACTGGCTGATTGTCGAATTGACGGGCTAGGCTAATAGCAGTTGTTTCGCTGGTCTCTAACCAGCCGTCGGTCGCCACCATGCCTTCGCGGGCGTCGATTCCCAGAGCCAGTTTGTGCGGGAACTTCTCTACCATCGATGAGAACCAGTCCGGTTCTTTCAAGGCCTTCGTCCCAATAATAAGACGACTTACGCCAAGCCCCAGTAATAATTCGATCGTTGATTGCTCACGAACCCCGCCGCCGAGTTGACAGGGGACATCGATGGTATTGACGATTGTTCTTACCGCATCCTGATTGATCCAAAGACCATCCCGGGCTCCATCCAGATCCACAAGGTGCATGCATTCAGCACCTTGGTTAGACCACTGTCGTGCCATCGCCCCGGGATCATCACCGAAGACGGTTTCCTGATTGTAATCACCCTGTTTGAGGCGGACACAATTGCCTCCTCGCAGATCAATGGCTGGCCAAATCTTCATTGCAGTATCTTTCGTGTTATTGATGCACAGATGAAAAGGAGATTAGAGGGAACCAAAATTCTTTAGTATCTGGATACCGGCTGCCTGGCTCTTTTCCGGATGGAATTGAGTGGCAAAGAGATTGTTTTTCCAGATCATTGCACAGAATTCACCATCGTAGTCGCTGGTTACAGCAATCACATCGTCGTTTGCCGGAGCCACATAATACGAGTGCACAAAGTAAAAGTGAGTACCAAACTCGATGCCGTTCAGAATAGGTGCATCGCGCACAATGTTAGCCTGATTCCACCCCATATGAGGAACTTTGAAGCCTCTCTGAACATCAAACCGCTTTACTTCTCCGGGAATAATTCCCAACCCTGCGAATTCTCCCCCCTCATAACTTATGTCAAATAGAAGCTGGAGTCCCAGGCAGATACCAAGGAAAGGTTTTTCAGCCTGAATAACATCCTCAATCGGATTTACCAAATCTCTACGATGTAGTTCAGCAATTGCATCTTCAAATGCACCCACACCGGGGAGCACAACTTTATCAGCCGAGGCAACGGTTCGCGGATTACTTGTGATCGTCGCTTCAAAGCCGGCCTTTTCAAAGGCCTTTTGAACACTACGAAGGTTACCCATCTGGTAATCGATGATGGCGATCATTCTTAGGAATCCCACTAGGTTAGTTGGGTTAGTAAGCTCTTATTGTAAGCCAAACATTTAAGTGTCAAAACCGGTTGGTTGCAGCCCATTTTTCAGGAATGCAGTTTTCTATACTGAGAGCGTTAGTCAACGCCGGTAACGAAGAACGGAGAATCCGAGGCAGCAGCATAAAATCAACCAACTGACACCGCTAAGTGCCAGTCCGAAAACGAATGCATCAGGACGATAAATAAGATCGATCACCTGTTCGCCTTTTTTAAGCATCACACCCTGCATGACTCGATTTGCCCGCAGCAGTGGTGTCGGCTGAGCAAACGTATTGTTGAACCTCCAAACATGAGCCAGCCAGCCGTCAGCATATCCCTGATTAATAATCAACGGACCATCCTCTTCTTTAAAAACTCTGATTCTTACAAACCCGGGTTCGAATGTTTCCAGTTGAATACGGTCATGGGAAACTGAGATCGGAGCGGAACTGTTTTTTAATGAGTCTGATTCGAGAATGGATAGATTCTGGAAATCTGCGATGATTCCATTAGGATAAAATATTTCTTCAGTAAATTGATTGAGTTGTGCCGGTGTACCGTTTCTGAATGGATCGCGGATCTTCCAGTTAGCAACTGTCCAGACAAACGGCGCCGGATCCAATGTCGCAGTGATCGCAACGTCTTCGATTTTAGTAGTGCTGGTTAACGATTTATCATGTCGAGGATAGAAGCCCGCTGGTCCGATAATATGACTGGCACCAAGCAGAGCAAGCCCGTCTGCATCGGGCTCTCGAATACGATCGTTTCTTGTGCGACCATGCTTTCTCAGGACGTGTAATACTGAATCATAATTAGCATCGGAAATACTGGCATTTGTATCTAACAGTTGAGTGTGACTCAACAGATGCATACGAGGTCGTAGCGATTGCCTGTCCCACTTAAGGGCATCCTGCTGGCGCTGAGCAGAACTTTCTTTGGCAAAGGAAGGGGGGTTCCAACGTGACATTCGTGCACGGTAGATTCTAGAGGGTGTTTTTTTAGTTGTATCTCTCACGCGCTGTTCAATCGGACTTAATGAATCCCAGTAAAACGCAGGTGCTGATGAAAAGATCCAGGCATTGGCTATCAATAGATCACAAGCCAAGATTGCTAATATGAGGGTTGTTGTAATTGCCTTTTGTCGGAGTAGTTTTGTTGTAAGTATAAAGCCCATTATGATTAGTAGTGGTTGGCAGGCAGCAAAGAAGAAATCTCGTTTGACTCCGGCACTGACTGCCGGTCCCAAGAAGGAATCAGGGGGCGTTTGTTCCAGATTCTTGGTTAATATTTGACCGATTAATGGATAACACGTCAGTAATACAGCGCAGAGACCAGCCATGGACCAACTGAAGATAGTTTTTCGTCGCTGAGATTCCGTCCCCTTATCGTCCAGACCGATTCCGGCCAGAACTGCAATTAGCAGGCTGGCTATAACAAACCATTTGGCAGGGTAACGGAATTGGATATAACCCGGCACAAGGTTACAAAGAAACCAGTAAACGCCGCCTGTTTCTGAGGCGACAGGTTTTGCCCCGCTGAGGGCGGTGATGATCCATCCGATCCCAAAGCTTCCCAGAGAAGCAAGGATGGTGAAAAGTGTTAAACGGCTGAGTTGCTTATGTTTAGCATTTTTACCGAGGCCAAAGATACTCAAAGCGAACAGTAACGGTAGTATTCCCTGATAGATGCCGGGATACCAGGTGCGAGGATTGTCTTTAAAGAGAAATGTCCAACGATGTCGTTGTGGATAGAGTGTACCGGTGACATTGGGTAGGGCCAGTTCGGCCAGTTGCCACGGTGCCAGAGAAAACTGATAGAGTTGGCCATGGTGTTCCGCGGTTGAGCCTCCCTGAAAGATGTTGCTTGGAAGATCATTTCCTCCAGCCCGGTCCGTGATCCATTCGAAAGTCGACCGTGAAGCAGACCGCATGTTTCGGTCGGCATTTTTACTCCATTGATAGGTAGGCATGATTTGAATCGCAGCCAGCCCGAACATAATAGTGCCGGCAATCACGATGCGTTTAAGGACTCTTAGTTTAGGGACCTTCGTGGATGGACTTTTACCGTAATTGGTTTTGCCGGCGAAAATATAGAACAAGGGGGTTAGCAGCAAGACATGCAATGCCATTTGCGGTTCTCCACCCAGTATCATTAACGCAAGCGTTACGGCCAGATAGGCGATGGATTTCCGGCACCGCTGCTTTTCAATTAGATCTAATAGTAGACAGAGTGCTAATGGCAGCCAAGCCGCCGACACGAGATAGATCGTGTTGGAGTGCTGAGTGAGAACGGCACCACCCATACAAAAAGAGAGGCTGGCCAATACGGCACCCGATGGTGATGCATTCCAGCGTCGAGCCAGATAGTAAGTGTTTAAACCGGCTAAGAGAATATGCGTAGTGAGATAGAGCAGTATGCAATTAGCAAAACTCAGTGGTAGCCAGAAAAGTATTTTACCCGGATAGAAAACACTAGTGCTTGAGTCTGCCGCAAAGGGCCGCCCTAGGTCGTCCAAAGGGCTCCAGAGTGGAACGGTTGCCTGTTGCCATAGTTCATGTTCGAAATGAAATGATGGATAGTAGAAATGTCCTGCATCTCTGAATACGGGAAGTTGCCCATGAATCCATAAGGGGGCGACCAAAGCTGTGACTGTCAGCAGAGGGATAATCAGGAGTACTGATAGTCTAGTGCGATCCACGAGCGGTAAACCGGTAAACAGGTACTTGAGCAGCGAGATTACGATGCCAAAAAAAACAGGGTGTAGACTTTACACCCTGCTATTATACAAATTAATTAAATAAACGATTAAGAACGCTGAGCAACCCTTAATTGTGCACGAACAGCATCTACAGCACGTTCACGCAGATCGAGTTCTTCATCGTTGTTGCCAGGCATTGCCAGTGCATTACTAAGCTCTTCTTGTAAAGCACTCAGGTCAAGGTCTTCCACAGCGATAACACGGTTTGTCAGAATCGATACTTTATTATCCAGAACCTGAACAAAGCCTCCTTCGATATAGAAATGCGATCCGTCTTCAGTACCCTGAAGTTTCAATTCACCGTTACCCAGTCTTCCGATCATCGGAGCATGGTCAGCCATGACTCCTTTGTCACCATCAAACAGTGGCAGAGAAATAGCGGATACCTCTGTTTCAACAGCTGTTTCAGCAGGCGTTACAACGATACAGTTGATTGACATGAATTAGCCTTCTTCCATTTTCCTAGCTTGTTCTTCTGCCTGATCCACCGAACCGATATACATAAAGGCACCTTCCGGTAAGTGGTCCCATTTTCCGTTACAGATTTCTTCAAAACTGCGAAGTGTATCTTCCAGCGGAGTAATTTCACCGGGCTTACCTGTGAAGACCTCAGCCACAAGGAACGGTTGAGAGAGGAATCGTTCCAGACGGCGAGCACGATGCACGATCATTTTGTCAGATTCACTCAGTTCATCCACACCAAGAATCGCGATAATATCCTGCAATTCACGGTAACGCTGGAGGATCGTCTGTACCTGACGGGCGATCTGATAGTGGCGTTCACCGACGTATTGAGGATCGAGAATACGGCTGGATGAAGCCAGCGGATCCACAGCGGGATAAATACCTTTTGAAGCAATGTTACGTTCCAGATAAAGGAAGGCATCAAGATTACCGAAGGCAGTTGCAGGAGCAGGATCGGTTGGATCGTCAGCTGGTACATAAACCGCTTGTACTGAGGTAATCGCTCCTTGCTTAGTCGAAGCAATACGTTCCTGCAAAGCACCCATTTCGGTTGCCAATGTAGGTTGGTAGCCCACAGCAGAAGGCATACGTCCCAGCAGGGCAGATACTTCGGAGCCAGCCTGAGAGAAGCGGAAGATATTGTCGACAAACAACAATGTGTCAGCCCCGGTTGTATCACGGAAGTGTTCAGCCATCGTCAGTGCTGACAGAGCGACCCGAAGACGAGCCCCGGGCGGCTCATTCATCTGACCGAAGACCATACAGGTTTGCTCAATAACACTGCGGCCGGTGTCACCAATTTTTGCCTCCTGCATTTCTAACCACAGGTCAGTACCTTCACGAGTACGTTCACCAACCCCGGCAAATACTGAGTAACCGCCGTGAGAGCTTGCGATACGAGCAATCAATTCGGTTAGAATGACAGTTTTTCCAAGACCGGCACCACCGAATAGCCCGGCTTTACCTCCACGAACGAAGGGAGTGAGAAGGTCGATCACTTTAATACCGGTTTCAAACAGCTCAGTGTTCGTTGAAAGTTCCGTTACCAACGGCGGCGTCTGATGAATTGCACGATATCCGTCAGGTTCCACGTCACCGCGCCCATCGACAGGTTTTCCGAGCACGTTGAAGACTCGGCCCAGAGTCGCATCGCCAACCGGTACGGATACAGGAGATCCTGTGTCACTGCAGTCCTGGCCACGAACCATACCGTCCGTACTACCGAGAGCAACACAGCGGATTCGACCACCACCGAGGTGTTGCTGTACTTCTCCGGTAAGGATGCCGTTTTCGCCCAGATCGATCTCTACCGCATTGTAGATATCAGGTAGTTTGTCGTCATCGAACTGAGCATCAAATGTTGAGCCGATTACCTGAGTAACACGTCCAACGTTCTGTGTTGCTGTATCTGAAGCCATTTTAAAACTCTTTGTTTCTAAAAAAAACTAATATATGGTGTTTAGTTGGTAATTTGATCAGTGGTTAACTTTTCAATGCTTCCACACCGCCAATGATTTCCATGATTTCGCCTGTAATCTGTGACTGGCGAGCACGGTTGTATGTCATCGACAGATTTCGAATCATATCGTCTGCATTTTCAGTAGCACTCTTCATTGCCACCATTCGAGCGATTTGTTCACTGACCGCTGCATCAAGGAAGCACTTAAAGAGATTAATACGGAAACTCATGGGAACCACTTCTTCCAGAATACTCTCGGCGGACGGGAAGAATTCAAAGTCGGCATCAATACCGATTTCATCCTCTGCCTCACCGACACTGCCAAGTGGCAATAGTGTTTCCACTACTGCAACCTGTTTCGAACTGGAGATGAACTTGGTATAAGCCACGTCCAGACGATCAAGGCGACCGGCAATGAATTCATCAAGCAGTTGGTCTGCTATCGGTTTGATATCTTCAAAAAGTGGCTCGTCTTCAAATTGAGTGTAGGTATCATCCGCGGAATAATCCCGGAACTCGAGGTTCGTGATTCCACGTTTACCGGAGACAATCAATTTTACATTTTCGTATGATTCGGACAGACTGTCGAACTGTCGCATTGTTTCACGGATAATGTTACCGTTGTAACCTCCGCACAAACCTCGGTTTGAGGTCAGTACAATCAATGCCGCATTGTCGGTTGCAGTACGTTCCTCCAGCAGCGGATGCTGAACTTCAGTTCCGCTTTTAGCAAGACTAGCCACCACTTCGGTGATCCGTCTTGTATAGGAAGTTGCGGCAGTGGCTCGATCCATCGCTTTCTTGAATCGAGCAGTCGCAATCAGCTCCATCGTTCGCGTAATCTTTCGAATATTACGAACAGATTTTCTTCGCTTGTCTAATGCCCTGGCATTTGCCATAGGATGTTTCCTGTTACGTTATTGGTTTAAGTAAAACCTTAAATCAACGACCGAAAAGTAATTACTCTTCAGCGGCTTCTTCACCTTCTTCTGTAACTTCCTCTTCAGCTACTTCTTCAGCTACTTCTTCAGCTACTTCTTCAGCTACTTCTTCAGCTACTTCTTCAGCTANTTCTTCAGCTACTTCTTCAGCTACTTCTGCATCGCTTGCATAGCTGTCACTCAAACTCTTGAATTCGTTGATTGCACCGATCAGTTCGTCTTCGTCACGAATTGCTCCGTCATTACTAATGGCATTAAGAATTTCAGGTTTCTGATCTCGTAGGAATTCCAAAAGACTTTGTTCAAATGCAGCGACTTCGGTGGCTTCGACTTCGTCGAAATGGCCGTTCACACCGGCATAAATTGAGCAAACCTGCTCTGCTACCGGAAGAGGAGCGTATTGCCCCTGTTTAAGGAGTTCAACCATTCGATAACCGCGATCCAGTTGTCGTTGAGAAGCCGCGTCCAGATCAGTGCCTAGTTGTGCGAATGCTTCGAGTTCACGGAAGGCGGCGAGATCGAGTCGGAGACCACCTGCTACGCCTTTCATGGCTTTAATCTGAGCCGCGCCACCAACCCGGGATACCGATACACCAACATTCATCGCAGGACGGATACCTGAGAAGAAGAGGTCAGGTTGCAGGTAAATCTGACCGTCAGTAATCGAAATTACATTTGTTGGAATATAAGCGGAAACTTCACCTTCGAGTGTTTCAATAATCGGTAACGAAGTTAATGAACCTGCACCAAGTTCATCATTCAGCTTGCTAGACCGTTCCAATAGACGACTGTGACAGTAAAATACGTCTCCAGGGAAGGCTTCACGTCCGGGAGGACGACGCATGAGCAGAGACAATTCGCGGTAAGCGTTGGCCTGCTTGGAAAGGTCGTCATATACAGCCAGTGTGTGTTCTCCACGGTACATAAAGAACTCAGCCATGGATGTACCGGCATAAGGAGCGATGTACTGCAGAGGTGCAGGGCTGCTGGCACCGGCAACGATTACGGTGGTGTAATCCATCGCTCCGTACTCTTCCAGAATCTTGATCACACCGGCAACTGACGAGTCTTTCTGCCCGACGGCAACGTAGAAACACTTTACACCGGAACCCTTCTGATTCAGGATCGTATCGATGGCGATCGCCGTTTTCCCTGTTTTACGGTCTCCAATGATCAATTCACGCTGGCCGCGCCCAATAGGGGTCATGGAGTCAATTGCCTTGATACCGGTTTGTAGAGGTTCACCGACAGGTTGTCGTTCAGCTACACCAGGTGCTCGTGCTTCAACCACACGGGTTTCAGTTGAGTTCACCGGGCCTTTACCGTCGAGAGGGTTACCTAGCGGGTCGAGAACGCGGCCGATCACAGCATCACCGACGGGTACAGACAAGAGGCTTCCCAGTGCTTTCACTTCGTCGCCTTCTTTAATCTGCAGATAGTCACCAAGAATGATGACCCCGACACTGTTTTCTTCCAGGTTAAAAGCCAAGCCGTTAACCCCGCTTGGGAATTGGACCATTTCACCGGCTTTAACTCCGGCTAGACCGTAAACCCGCGCGATACCGTCTCCAACTTCCAGGACGGTTCCGACTTCGCGAACGTCCAGCTGACTTTCGTATTGCTCAATTTCCTGCTGCAATACGGACGCAATTTCGTCTGCGTTGAATTTCATGGAAGGTTTTCCTTACATTGACTAAAAATTATGGTGTTCAGTGTTTCGTTTAACCGCCCGCTGAAAAGCGTTCGGTGGCTAAACGAATTTCCCGAATGGTGTTATTCTTGGCCGACTCGCGTACGCGTTCGAGTCGATTTGCGACGCTGCTGTCATAAACAGTGTCACCTACGCGAATCAGACTGCCGCCTATTAATTCAGGGTCAACATTGAGCACTAGTTCGGCGGTTGCGTCGAACGCTGCGCTCAATGCGGACTTCATAGAATCCTGCGTTGCCTGATCCAATTCTGTGGCGGTGGTTACCTGAACTTCGAGTTGCCCCTGCTGTGCGAACAGTTGTTCGCGGAAACTTGCATAGGTAACTCGCAGGCAGTCTAAACGCCCATGTTTTGAGGCAACCTTCAGGAAATTAAGAAACGTTTTAGTTACTTTTCCCTGAAAGGCTTTATCAATAATGCTCACTTTGTCCTCATGAGCGATGCGAGGTGATCCCAGAATGGCTTCGATTTGAGCGTTAACGTTAAGTACATCCTCCACCAGACTCTGAAATTCTGCCAGCACCGCCGATGTTTCTCCGGCTTCGTCAGCAGCTTTGAGTAGTGAAGCTGCATAAACTTCACCTACCTGCTGTTTGCCGGTATCCAGCGTTGTCTCGTGTTTTGGTGCTTCCGGTTCAGCCATGGTTTAACCTTTTTGGATGTTGTCCAGAGTTTCTTTAATCAGTGCCTGATGATCAGCGGCATTTAACTCTTTATTAACGATCGTACCGGCCAGTGCGACTGCGATATCGGCTGATTTTTCAGCAACATCCTGTAAAGCAGCGTTCTTGGCAATTTCGATGTCATTCAAAGCACGATCGCGTTCTGCAATGGCAGCGTCCTCCGCTTCTTTGACAATTCGATCTTTTGTGGCTTCTGCATCACGGCGACCTTCCGCCACAATCTCGTTGGCTTCCTGAGCTGCTGCTGCAATCTTAGCTTCGTATTCTTCCAGCAGGCGTTCAGCCTTTTCAGCACTTCGCCGAGCATCCGCGATGTGGTCAATAATGCCTTGCTCTCGGTCTTCCAGAGCTTTTTTGATTGGGTTCCAGGCCGCCACACGAAGGATAATAACCATCAGGATAAAAACCAGCAGCGTGTAGATTGCCATGTCAGTTGCTATCGATCCGGGATTTGAAAGTTCGTCACTTGCATTGGCATGCGACAGGTCAGTCGCATCATGGTGACCATGCCCGTCGTCGCCGTGGGCGTGATCATCATGACCATGGTCGTGGTCATGGTCATGGTCGTGGTCGTGGTCATGATGACCTTCTTCGTGGCTCTCGTCATCAGCGGCATTGGTCTTGGCTTCAGCAGCCGTTTCAGCCTTTGCCTCAGCTTCGTCCGCCATAACGGGTAGCGACGCTGTGCCAAATACAAGCAATAGAGCAAAACTCCAGCGAATCCAATTTTCTTGCATAATCTTGATCACGTTGTTACCTCGGTTTTCGTGAACCTTATTCTCGTTTGATTTACGAATTGATTTATTAAATGTTTTCTAATGGTTTAATGGTGATGCATTGATGCGCCAATAAACAGTGCACTTAGCAGAGTAAATACATAAGCCTGCAGAAATGCCACGAACAATTCCAGCATTCCAATGCAGGTTGCTCCGATAATCGCTACCGGCGTAACACCATAGGCCAGAGCACCACCGGTAGATGCTGCCGCCATCGCCATTCCTATGATCGAAAGCAGTACCAGATGTCCCGCGACCATATTGGCCAATAAACGAATTGCTAGTACGGTGTGTTTAATCATGAGTCCAGCTACTTCGATGACCCAAATCATCGGTTTAATCACAAGAGCGATGGCAAAACTCAGATCCATACTTGGTACCTGGGCAAGCCAGAAACCAACAGGACCGTGCATGATTGACCCGGAGATCAATGATGTCAAAAAAGTAATTCCTGCTAATCCCAACGTAACACCAAAGACACCGGTTGGAGATCCCACAAACGGAACCAATCCAAATAGATTACAGGTCACGATGAAGAAAAAGATACTCCACAGTATTGGAGTCACTTTGTCAGCCAGATGAAATGTTTCCGGCCCTTCCCCGTGACTATCGTGACTGTCGTGTTCATCGTGTTCATCGTGAGCATGGTGAAAATCAGCATCACTGCCGATTGACGGCCGCACGATTTCATCACGAACGAAAAGTAGAAATGATTCCAGTAAATTTGAAAGTTTACCTTTGGCAGGTTCGCCAGCGGCAATTGATTTACCGAATCGGTTGAATGTGAAAACCAGAAGACATACGACCAGCAGTTCGACAATCATGAATTTGGAGAGACAAAATCCTGATTCCGCCTCATGCAGATTCCTCAATTCCCCAAACGGCTGATAAATAATGATCTTACCACTTAGGTGTTCATTATATTTTTTAAGCAAGCCGTTGGCTTCCCAGGTTTGCTTAACTTCCCCGTTCAGCCATTCTTCGTTGTCAAGAACCTTTTTTTGAGCTTTTACGCGAACGGATTCTGGAATTGTCTTCTCATGCACTTCTTCCATATATACGTCATACGGACGGTGATGGTGGTTGGGTGACCATTCATGCCAGGCACTAACAGCTTGTTCTGCTGTCATGCCGTCGGGTACGTGCGTCTCAGCCAGCAGTGTAGCTTCACTGTGCTGAACCGTTGGATCAAGCTTTAACCAAACGGGGGGAAATTCAGAAGGGTTTTTGAAGTTGCGCGGAAACGCGAACTTAGGAACCTCGAAAAAGTATGCATCTTTAATATGGAGTAACGGATCGGCCATTTAGATGTCTGTCTTTGTATTCTGGGTACTGAGTTGTGCTTGAACCATCTGCACAACCAGTATGGTGTCCACGATTAATGCCAGGAGAAAAAATCCTAACGTGAAATACAGTATGTTCGCATCTCGCAACTGCTCATTCTTTTGGTGAAATAAAAAAGCCCCACCAATTGGAACAAACATCCGGAATAACATTCCTGCAAGCACACCGTTTATGCCTTGCTCCGAACCTCGGAGAAACATAGGCGGTATTAAGCCCAGAACAGAACCCAACCAACATAAAATAGCTGCAATCCTCGCAGCTTTCATCTCGATGTCAGTAAATGCTTGGTTTCCATACCAGGCCAATGCAGTAAATGCTGCTGCCAGCACGACAGTGATTACCACTAACGGTTTCCAGTGAAACTGTATCGGTGCTAGCTCAGCTGTCGCTGCCTCCGTTGACTCGTTGGACTTGTCTTCGCTCAAGGATTCGAGCTCCTTCAATTCCCCGTATCATCGGAGTCTTTTTGCATGGCTGAATTAGCAACCCTTATAAGTTGCCACAGGCCTATGGGAGGACCCACAATCCAGCCGGTAACCATCATAAACGATGTGTCGTCGCCGTCGAGGTAACTACCGCCAATGCCTGGAAGGATCATTACCATCACACAAGTCAATACACGTGACACTAAGTCATAAGCCTCCGCCATCGACGAACGCTTAGGACTTTTCGGATATTCCGGTTTTTCAAAGTGAGGTAATTCGACCATCGACCTGACCTGATGGAAGGCGTAATAGACTAATCATAGTGAATTAGCAATTACCAGTTAACCATTGGCAACAGTTTCAATAATTCGTAGTATCCGGATACTCACCGAAAATGTTACTGCTTTACTAGTTTACCGAATTAAATTTCACCTAAAGCCGCTTAATTTATACTCTTAATAGCGTACGGTCAACTAACCTACCCCCTATATACACATGTTTTTTATGGTTTGTAGCGGAGTTTTTAGTGGGGGCCAGCAATTCCAACGCTTCGATAAATTGCAGCCAATAAATAGTGGACAAAACAAGACTAAATAGATAGCCCTAGTAGGGGGTGTGCATATTGTCAATCTAAAGTTCTTCAACTAGAGTCAATGTTGATTGTTAGTGGCAAGTGGCCTTCGCTGTATTAGTTCAGATTCACTGCTTACTTGCAATTGTCGGCCGAAGTCCTCTGAAAACAGCGGATATTGGTTACGTAACTTTTATGGATAGTTTTGTAGTTACGTTGAAACGACAAAGCTTACCGCGGAGGAACGATCGATACGGTCAACTGTATTAAACGTTTCGCAGAGCAGCGGTTTCCCAAGTCTGTGAGTTTTATTAAAGCAGTTGTCTGCTCAATTCTCCAGCCCCACCCGTGACACAGGACTCTATCAAGCCAGAGCCTGCCCGCCTCCGGTGCCATTAAAAACCGGAACAGTTAACAACTCGAAAGGAGAATGGCTTTGATTTCCAAAGTTGATTTGAAATCTCAGACCGTCAAAGAACTTGGTCAACGTGCACGCGATCTTGGTATTCCTGGATATGCGTCTATGCGAAAGGACGATTTGATTAAAGCTCTTTCTAATAAATTACGAGCGGTCAAAGCCGCCAAGACTCGCGCCAAGAAGAAAAAGACAGCTTCCAGATCCACGGCGACTAAGCGAAGAAGTACAACGCGAACGCGCAAACAACAGCGATCAATACCGGAAGTTAAACTGAAAACAAATCTCGTCAAGCTTGATATGCCCGAAGCTGAGAAACAGGGACTAAAAGATCTGTCGTTAGGCAGCAACTTTGGGTCCTCTAACGGCCGTTCGCTGCATCGTGACAAAATTACAGTGCTTGTACGTGACTCTTTTTGGCTTCAGGCATGCTGGGAAATCAAGCGGAAAAGCGTGGTTCGTGCACAGGCAGCAATGATGGAACACTGGCATACAGCCCGCCCCGTGGTGCGTCTTTACGAAGTGGAAGATGCATCCAAGACAACCAACAGTGCTCGAATTGTTCGAGATATTGAAGTGCACGGTGGTGTGACAACCTGGTACATCAATGTTTCCAATCCTCCGGGACAATACCGAGTGGAACTTGGTTATCTGGCAGCGAACGGTGAATTTCATGCACTCTGCCGTAGTAATATTGTGACCACACCCGTGCCCGGATCCAGTGAATCAATCGATACTCACTGGGATGACATCGCCGATAACTACGAACGTGTTTATGTTCAAAGCGGTGGTAAGAAAGGTGGCGCCAGAAGTAGTGATCTTAAAGAATTGTTTGAAAAACGTTTGAACCGTCCAATCGGTGAATCGGTTGTTTCTCGTTTTGGTTTTAAAGCTCCGGGTGCTGAAGAAGACGAATTTCAGTTTAATGTGGACTCTGAGTTGATTGTCTTTGGCAGTGCAGAGCCAACGTCTTCGGTTTTGATTAAAGGTGAACCTGTAAAACTCGGACCAGATGGTAGCTTTACTGTACGTATGGATCTACCAGATCGCCGTATGGTTCTGCCTTGTGTTTCCACAACGGCTGACGGCCGCCGTCAAAAAACAGTGGTTGTAGCTATCGAACGAAACACGAAAGTCATGGAGCCGGTGACTAGAGAAGACGAAATATAATTGTCGTCCGTTATCGCCACACCAGATCGTATCCTCTTTCCTGTCAGGCACTAATTGCACATCTGTCTCGAGAGTGCTAGATTGCTAGTAGCCTCTTCCATGTTTGTGTGTATGTGCAGATTTTTTGGGGAGCCGATAAGAGGTCCGTTGGGAGCTGATTTTTGGCTGCGGCCACGGGTCACGCCATGTCTCGGTTGCTTGTCAACTGATTCTTGTGGATCACTCGTCCCGCTGTTCAGGTTCCCACCTTTATGGTTACACGGGCTCTCACAAAACTCTCTACCACGGCATTGCGGCGGAGGCTTTTTCATTCGATGTCTATCGAAGTAACCAATAACGAACAACGCACTCTCGAGATGATCGAGAGTGTTGTTTCGTTTATCTCGCAGTTCGATTCCTGTGCAGTAGCAATGTCGGCAGGTGTAGATAGCGCAGTGGTTGCCAAAGCCGCTTTTCTGGCTTTGGACTCCAATGCGATCGCCGTTACTGCTCAAAGTCCAAGCCTCGCGGCCGGCGAACTTGAACAAGCTCAGCAACTGGCTGAGTTGATTGGTATTGAACATCAGATTCTACAAACAAGCGAATTTTCCAATCCTAGTTATATTCGTAATCAGGGCGATCGTTGTTATCACTGCAAATCGGAACTCTATGGGCAGATGGATGCACTGGCAAAGTCGCTGCAGGGACAAACTTTGCTTAACGGAACAAATACAGATGACTTAGGAGACTACCGTCCGGGTCTGCAGGCGGCCAGTGAAAGTAATGTTCGTTCCCCGCTGGCAGAATGTGAAATAAATAAAACCGGAGTGCGAGCCGTAGCCCGTTACTGGCAACTTCCAATTTGGGATAAGCCGGCTAGCCCCTGCCTCTCAAGTCGGGTTGCCTACGGTGAAGAGGTTACTCCGGAACGCCTGCAGATGATTGATCAGGCCGAGCAGTATTTGCGAAGTCAGGGGATTAATCCGGTACGAGTGCGTTACCATCGCGGCGATCTGGCAAGAATTGAAGTACCGCAACAATACATTGAGCGAATTGCTGATATGCAGACGCGTAAATCACTGGAAAAGTATCTGCGTGGACTTGGCTTCCAGTTCGTGACCATCGATTTGGGAGGTTTTAAGTCAGGCAGTTTAAATCAATTACTGCAAATTGATACCTCTTAGCGACCCACCAATCTCTGATTACGGGTTATTAGTGGATTCAGGTTCAGACTCGTTTGGTGAACCGTCCTTGCTTTGCTCACGGATCAGTTCTTGAAGTTCTTCGAAACGTTTCTGGATTTCATCCTGAATTCCCGCACTTGCATCCTTCAAGCTGGGAAGTTCTGAAAAGGCTTTGGAAAATTCTGAAATCTGACGATAGAGGGCCGTTGTGAGTCCCGCATGGTTTTCATTCTCCGACGAATCGGGATTTTCGACATTTGTTGATTGTCGAGTAGCGTCGGCTCGAAATTGTTCGACGATATCTCGCAGTTCTGTATCCAGACGTTCCATGATTTCGGCCTGAATATCGTCATTTAAAAGTGGTAGCACCTCGCCTAGTTCGATTAACCGGTCAGCCATTCTGGCAACATTAGAGGTGCGGTTATAGATATTGGCCAGTCCGGCAATTCCATACGCCCTAAAATGTCGTTCTTCCGGCGCCAGATAGTACAACTCCATGTAATACGCTTCCGCGGCCGCGTAGTTCTCAGCGTTAAGGTAGAGATCGGCGATCCGTTGGTGACTTAGCGTGACATAGTGATAGTTACGCGGATCATCTTCCACGGGAAAGTAATCTTCCACACCCAAATAGGCTTCTTCTGTATTGACCACTGACGCGTAAAGATATTGTGCTTCCACATTATCGCGTTTTTCAATGGTTTCGATTTCCGCAACTTCATCCGGCGTCTCGAGCAATTCCTCAGAGTAGGGCAGGCTGCCCATTAGAATCCCTGTTAGGAATAAAACGACCGTGGCCGCCAGCCAGATGCGGCCAAAGCGTTGATTATGAATTTGTTGCCCCTGTGTTTTCATCAGCGCATCTAACTGCTGCGTAGCATCCACTCGGGCATCGGCCAGAGAGACGTCATCGCAGTCAATGTGTTCCAGATCGTCAGGCCAGTCTTCTTCGCTGATGGTGACAGGAATTTCCCGCAGCTGTTTTTGTAGATCGTTTGCTTTCTGAATGCGTTCGGCTGGATTTTTAGCCAGCATCTGCATGATCAACGATGCCAGTTTCTCCGGAATACCTTTCCGGAGTTCCGAAAGTGATTGCGGGGTACGTTTGAGATGCTGCACGGCGACACTTAGTGCAGTCTCGCCTTCGAAAGGAGGGCGGCCTGCAAGCATGTGGTAACTGGTTACACCAAGCGAATAAATATCACTACGGGGATCTACTTTACCGCCTTCCGCCTGCTCCGGACTCATGTAAAGCGGCGTACCCATAGTGATTCCGATTTGGGTTGTGTCGATATGGTGTTCACCGCTGGTGACACGGGCCAGTCCGAAATCAGCAACCTTCACCTCGCCGGTTGTCGACAACATAATATTTTCGGGTTTGATATCCCGATGGGTGATGCCCTGATCACTGGCACGGTTTAGAGCAGCAGCGACCTGTTTCAGGATCACGATTGAAAGCGGAATGGAAACGGAGTTGTTGCGTCGAATGTACTGAGCCAGATTCTGGCCGGGAATATATTCCTGAGCGATATAGTGGACTCCGTCGATCTCACCAACTTCGTAGATTTGAACAATATTCGCATGTACCAGCGCGGCTGCGGCCTGAGCCTCTTTATGAAAACGTTGAACGTAAACTTCATCTTTGGCTAAGTCCGGTTTAAGAACCTTGAAGGCAACACGACGTTTTAGAGATTGCTGCTCAGCAAGATAAACAACACTCATGCCCCCTCGGCCAAGACGACGTAGAATCTGGTAGTCGCCCAGTCGTTGTCCAACCAGCGTTGGATTCAACAATATCGAATCGGTTGAATTTGAGGAACTTGTTGAATGTGGAACAGACATCTAAATTCTCAGGTAAAAGATTAACCTAATTCGTTTATTATATACGAATTGCTACGAATGCTGATGGAAAACGGTTCAGCTAGAGTGTTTGCAGGAACTGTATTAAGTCAGTCGTCTGTTCGGCTGTAAGCGGGGCGATGTCCGGTCGTCCGGTTTGCGGATGATTGTATTTGAGAAATACTTCTTCCAGATTTCCGGCCCGATTGTCATGAAAGAAGCGATTTCGCTGACTTACCCCCAGAAGAGAAGGTGGGTTAAATTCCTTCAAACCATACTCGTCATGGATGCCGACATCAAATTTTCCGGAACTGGTGTAGCTTGGTGGAGTATGACATTCATGACAACGGCGTTTCTCAAAAAGGTCCTTGCCACGCCGGACACGTTCTAATGGATTGAGTTTTCTGGCAGTTGTCAGGGCAGGGGCCGGTTGCAGTGTATGTAGATATGCCACCAGTGCATCCTCATTGGCGGAATTCGCGAATTTGCTGTTGCCACCCTGCATGGTTACATGAATAGACTTGTTGATCTGGTTCTTCAGATTCGTGCGATTACCGGTCCAGGCCCATGGACCTGATTGTCCGGCACCGAGCAGTGTGAGTACGCTTTTGGGTGAGTCGATTTGGAAGTCACTCATGTTCTCATTCAACAGACCGTTGGTATGTCCGTCCGGATGACAACTGTGACAGCTATACCATCCGTCGAGTGAGAGACGTGAATTGAAAAACAGAGCATGTCCCTGATCCGCCAGCGTCCAGGCCTTCATTTTGCCTAATGAAAGAGTATCTATAATTCGGTTTTTATGACGATCGAAGACGGAAATCGAATCATCAAAATAGTTAGCGATGTAAACGGTTGATTCATCTTGTGTCGTGGCCAGAGCGATCGGCCGACGCCCTGTTTCATGACGTTGCAATGAATGAAATAGATCTTTTTCATGAGCCACCTGACTGGTGCCGGAAAAACAGATAAAGATCTCCTGATCGCCTGTGATCAGGATTTCCCCGGGGTCGCCGGCAGCATTCCCGGGTTCTCCGAGTGGATATTGGAGCCAGTGGGAAATACGTAAGATCTTAGCTGGAGTGTTCTCTGCTGCAGTCTTAAGGAGATCCTCGAGTGGAACTGCCCGAACAAGATTCTCGAGGACGGTTCCCCAAAACACCCGCTGCTTCTCAGTAGCAGCTAAATCATTGAGTAACTGATGGGTCAGCATCAGGTGTTTGCCATCAGAACTCAGTGCCATGCCTCGAATATTATGCACTCCGAGTTGGTAAATTTTCAGCAGTTGTCGACGTTGTAAACTAATAACGGCCAGATGACCTCCGTGATGATCAGCCACGATCAGATGATCGTTGTCTGGAGCAACCCATTGAAGTCCCGGATTGAAGGGAAGGTCGATCGTGGCCGACAACGATGGGACAACGGCGGAGTCTGTTATTTGAAGCGCAAAAATTTGAACCTGGCGAGCCCACAAACAACTGACACTGGCTAAGCGTTCGTCACCGCTAATCACAACATTGACCGGGGTGTGGGCGGTGTCCGCAGGTTTATAGCCCGTCACACGCCCCTGTATGATATTGCATGGAATGAGTTTGTGATTCTGCTCATCCACCACCAACAGGACATTTCGGTTCTGCATGGCAGCCAGACTACGCAGACGGCCTCCCAGTTTGGTTTCAGAAACAAATGTATTGCCTGTAGTATCGATGACCGAAACAGAGCCTTCCAGATGATTGGCAGCAATAATCCACTGACTGCTACGAGCCAGATCGATGGGTCTGCGCAGTCTAAGCTCTTGCGGTGAGATGTTAGGTTCAGCGGCCACGGGCCCCGACAATAGAAGCAGTGCCAGTGCGGTAACTACCGTGATATAAGTAACAGCCTTCGCCATTTATTCCTCAGTATTCATGTCATCCAGCATGGTTTGAACGGCCACTTCTAATTGTTGGGTCAGTTCGGCGGCAATACCTCGTTTGCGTTCCGCAGGAATAACAATTGGTTCACCAAAACGAATGTGTACCGCGCGTTGGCCGCGTGGAATTGCACTTTCGATTCCCAGTAAATCCTCTTCCATTTTGTCCAGCGTTTCAGCTATGCGCTCGACCGTGGGATTTTCAGCCACATAGTTGCCGGGATAACTGAACAATTGAACAATCAGCATGTATTCGGCAAGATTACGACGAATTTCTTCCTCCAATTCGGCATTCTCCGGCCCGACCTCTTCCATCATTCCAATCGTACGGCGGCGAAGTTCTTTGACTCGTACAGGGATCGTATTACCGATCTTGGTGACTTCATATTTTTTTTCGTGTCGACTAAGAATTGTGTCAGCTAGAAATTGTGTTCGTGCGGTCAAAGCTCCTTCACGAACCTGCCCCAGATATTCAAGCTCTTTAAGTGCCATGACGGCACCCCCCAAGCGGTAAATTCGTTCGCTCAAAGAGAGTTCGTTTTTTGAATACCAGTGAATAGAGTGCTCAAGGCGTGTCATCAATTCCAGCAACTCTGGTGTTGGATCCTGAGTATAGTGGTACTTCATCGCACATGGGATGGCCACGATCGGACGATCGCTTTTGCGGGCTGCAAAGACACTTAAGGCAGCCGCACCTTCACGAAAGGGAGTCACTTTGTCATTACAGTGATAGACTTCTCCTTCCGGAAAGATGACCAGCGGGTACTTTTTATTTTTGAGAATATCCTGAGCAATCTCCATTGCCTTGCGATCAGTACCTTCACGGTCGACACTAAATACCCCGTGCTTTTGAAGAACCCATTGTCCAATCTTTCCCTGAACAGCAAAGATATTCCACGTGGCCATGAAGTAGAAAGGCAGGTTGGCCAGGTAGGACACCTCGTTCATGGCATAGGGGTCCGCATGGGTTGCGTGATTGGGGGTAATCAAGACACCGTGGTTGTTGGCCACAGCTTGTTGAATGATCTCCACATTCTCGATTTTGACATCGAAAAGCCTGCAGGTCTTGCGAGCTTTCGAGCGACTAAGGCCTTTTAGTAATTTGACGACCAGTGGTGAAAGTTTGGGGTCCCAACGCCTGGGAGGCGCTGTCATTTGGTAAGGATTCATAAGGATGCTCTTTCGCGAATCAATTTTTCCCCGGGCCGTTTATAGTCGTTCATTATAAAGGAAACTGAATTTCGGAATCCAATTGCTTGTCGGGCTGAAATCAAAATTCATTGCCTGTGTAAAATCCACGCTTAGGTCTCAAGCGACGATACGTTTATATAAAACGTACTTCCACGGGCAGATAATCAAAATACTAATGAAGTCCGTCAGGATCCAAAATGTCGGCATCCCGCATTGGTAGGCAAGCAGGGTTCCGATCGTGCCGATGAAGAATAAACCCATAATGTGAAACAGAATCAGTCGTTGATACTTGAGAATATCGGATGCCAGAATCAGTACAAAAGTGCCATATAGTCCACACAGTGCTGACGTGCTGCGAGCTAGGTAGACGACGATCGGTTTGTCGGCTGGAAATGGGCCCAAATCAAGCTGGCGGTGACACCAATCCATCCATTCAACCGGCATTAAAAACGGGAAGAATGCAATCAGACAGATACAACCAAATAACTTCAGTAACAGTTGAAGCCTTTTGGTTGCCATTGGAGTACTTTTCTTTGCAGCGTTAGACATTCTTCGTTAAATAAAACAACAGATGATAGTTTACTTACTTCTATCTTAATTACTTTGCAATCCACGATGAATGCTATCGCTGAGGCTAGCATCTGCTGCCTAAAAAAATGATTTAAGGCAGGTCATTGTGTCACGTTGCTAAAATTGCTTGGTTGTCATTAAATTGGCTTAACCCCCCAGGAGCGGAATCGGGATTAGTAAAGCGTGTTGTTCAAAAAGACTCCAGTCGCCATACCAGGAGGTATATCTCGATAGGAAGACAACACCTGCAAAAATAAATACGATTGGAATAATTGCCAGTCGTGAAAGCCAGATGGAGATGGTATTACGATTCTTTTCTCTCTTCTCTGCTCTTCCATAAGCCCATCCCATTAACATGCGTGAGGGCCAGGCAAAAATCACAAAGATGACGGTTGGTAAAAGAAAGACTTCACGCGGTGTGAGTTGAATCTTTGCCAAATAGACTGGTAAAGCAAATGCCCAGACTAAAAGCATGGAGATCCAGAGTGCGATTGGGGCGCGTTTGAAGATTGCCCGTACGGCCTTAACTTCCCGGAAGACGCTGAAATTTTTTTCCACGGCAAATCGGGTTTGCAGGATGGGTAAATAGATTAACACGATGGCTAACATTGGCAGTCCCAGCAGTGGCGATAAAACGCGCAGAATCCCGGGCAATTGAGTGCCGCCAATACATAACAATACAGGAATTAGCAGCCAGGCGGCGGTTCCCAGAAACCCACGTAAACCAAGCATGAATAATTCTTTGAGTTGAAGTGATGCGACAAAGGCCCAAAAACCTTCAATGGCATTCAGGTAAGTTTTTCGCTTACCAACAGACCTGAAAAATCGCAGAGGTGCCGGCCAGAGGAAATGTCTCAATTTGGCACCACGTATCCAGGCCCATAAAGTGTACGGAATGGTCAGCAGGATGATGGTGGTGAGATTGATTTGATAGGGTCTTAGTTTATCCGGATCGATCAGCAGAATCTGAGCGTCCTGAAAAGTGCCGGAGGAACTAAAGGCAGGGAACCAAACTAATGTTGTGCCTAGCACAAAGCCTCCAATGCGAGCCGCCTTACGAATCCCGACAAAGCCGGCACGAAGTTTCTGCTGCTGCACGATTTCAGCGGACATTTTCAATAGATAACCCAGCGTGATGAATTGTAATATCGGGATAGCCGCACAAATAGTCAGCAACCAGATCATAGAAAAGATGCCGAAAAACCACTCGGCCATCCTAGCGAACTGCCGAAACGGCCAGCTTAATGTAGACAGTAGCGAAGACGACTGACGCTTGTTTTTCCCGGTGGCGTCCTCAGACAATTCGCGACTAGATTCAGTCTGGATGATAGGTTCACCTATAGGCGCCGGCGCGGATCTGTCATTCGATTGTGGATAAGCTTGATTCATGCCGATATATTTTAGGGAGCATAGAAAATAATTCTTTCTCGTTGCTTGTTAATAATATAATACAAAGCTTTATGTAAAAATTAGTTCTCAGAAACCCCAGAAACAGATTTCATCGTTGACATGACAGCAAATCAGGCGTCCAGAATGAAACTCACAACACAGGCAGTACTATTTGTACTGCTCTGCCTTGTTGTGATGGGTGCCTTGCTGGGCAGTGCTTTTAGCACACAGCATTTGCAACGCAAGGTGACAGGCATTGGAAATCACCACCAGCAGGCCCGGGGCTTTTCAGAAATGGTTGCTGAAGTGGACCATCAGTTTCAACAGCGATGGAAGGAGAAAGAACTGGCATTTGCCGCGCCGGCAGGTAATTTGGCGGTTATGCGTCGAGCTTCTCTGGCACTGCACGGCACTATTCCTTCGCTGGAGGAGGTTACAGCTTTTGTTGAGGAGTCCGGCTATGAAATGACGGATGACAACGTGCTGGATCGTTATATCAACTATCTACTAATGGACCGGCGTTATTCGGATTACATGAGTGAACGCTTAGCCAGAGTTTTTGTAGGTGTTGAAGCGGGCCCGTTCTTGATTTACAGACGCCGACGGTTTCGATTATGGTTGAGTGATCAGTTGATGGAGAACCAGCCCTATAACGGATTAGTACATTCGTTAATTGCCAGTAAAGGAGTCTGGACTAGTGACCCGGAAGTGAATTTCGTTACCGCCACGATTACTCAGGAAGATGGTGGACGACCGGACATAATGAAACTTGCCGGACGAACGAGTCGAGCTTTTCTGGGAATGCGAATTGACTGTCTGCAATGTCATGACGATCGACTCGGTACAATCGCTCTGGATTTAAATGATCCGTCTGAAAACAGTTTGCAATCAGATTTTCACCAGTTTGCAGCGTTCTATTCTCAGGTCAATACAGGATTTTCGGGCGTTCATGATGACTCCGAACATTATGCCTATAAGTATCTTGGTGACGATGAAGAAGTGATTGTTCCGCCGGTCGTTCCATTTTATCAGGAACTGGCAGCATCTAACGGCACGAGGCGGGTTCAACTTGCCGACTGGGTAACAAACAAGAATAACCGAGCGTTTTCCAGAACGGCCGTGAACCGTATTTGGGCAATCGTTTTTGGACGTCCGCTGGTTGATCCTGTCGATGATATTCCTTTGACCGGGCCTTTCCCTCCGGGGCTGGAGTCTTTAACGGATGAATTTGTTAAGAGTGACTTTGATCTTAAACATCTGATTCGCGTGATCACCAGCTTGCAGGTTTTCAGAGTTGACAGTCGGGCTGATTTTGAGGTGACCGAAGACCATGAAGCGGCCTGGTCAGTTTTTCCTCTGGTCAGGTTGCGACCCGAACAGGTGGCTGGTGCTTTGAACCAGGCAGCTAGCTTGAAGACCATCAATGCGGACGTCAGCTATTTAGTGCGTCTCCAGCAACAAAATGAAATTGATAATTTCGTGAAACGCTATGGCGACACAGGGGAAGATGAGTTTGAAGACCGGGGAGGTACGGTAACTCAGCGTTTATTATTAATGAACGGGAATTTCCTCCAACACCGAATTGCTAATGGCAGTAATACCCCTGGCAGAGTTGCAATGATTACGCAAGATGATGAAGATGCTATTCGTTCGGTATATCTTGCCGCTTTAACACGAACTCCGAGCCAGCGTGAGTCACTCTATTTTCTAATGAAATTCAAGCAACAGCCCAAAAACAGGCGGAGCAAACTTATTGAAGATTTGTTCTGGACGCTTACCAACAGCACGGAGTTCTCCTGGAATCATTGACTTTGAAGTGGCATTACTGCCCTGAGGAAACTGACAAAATGTCTTGTAAGAAATCGACTCATTGGAATCGTCGTACCGTGCTGCAGACGGCCGGTGTATCTTGGTTGACTTCTCTGGCAACAGGACTCACTTGCGCTCAGGAATCTTCCAGAGATCAGCGCCGGCCTCCGAAGAATGTAATTGTCCTGTGGATGCAGGGCGGGCCAAGTCAGCGTGATACTTTTGATCCGGCGGCATCCGCTCAGGAAGACTTTTCTGGTGGTGTCAAAGCGATTAAAACATCGGCACCGGAGATTGAAATAGCTTCTTCCCTACCACTGGTTGCCGAGCAGATGCAGCACCTGAGCGTGATTCGAAGTGTGATCAGTAAAGAAGGCGATCATGCTCGGGGTGTTTATAATATTAAGACCGGCTTTCGGCCGGATCCCACTTTAGTTCATCCCTCCATCGGTGCTGTTGTTTGTCATCAGTTACCCGGTAAGAGTGATATTCCCAGACACGTTTCAATTCTTTCGACAAATCGTCCCGGTCGGGGAGGATATCTTGGAGATGTTTTTGATGCTTTTCAGATAGGTGATCCGTTGCTTCCAATTCCGGATGTCCGGGCTCGTGTGAGTCAGGAACGTCTGGAGAATCGTAATTCGGATTTGCTTGAAGTGGTGGAATCCGAATTTTCTCGTGGGCGTTTAAGTAATTTGGATGCATCGAAAACGCTCCATCAGTTATCGATTCGACGTGCCTTGAAGATGATGACCTCGGAGCAGTTAAAAGCGTTCTCTGTAAAAGACACTCCCCAGTCTGTGTTGACGCGGTACGGAGATAATTCGTTTGGGCGTGGATGCTTTGTGGCGACCCGCTTAGTTAAAGCCGGCGTGCGATGTGTGGAAGTCACACTGGGAGGTTGGGATACCCATATAAATAATACCGCTGCTCAGCAAAACCGCATCCGTATACTTGATCCGGCTATGGCAGCCATGGTGGCAGACCTAAAAGCTGACGGATTACTCGATGATACAGTTATTATTTGGGCAGGAGAATTTGGACGTACGCCGAAGTTAAATGCTGTAGGAGGTCGTGATCATTGGCCTCACGGATTTTCGGTAGTCGTGGGCGGTGGCGGCATACGTGGCGGCCAGGTGATTGGTCAAACCAACCCCACACCGGATATCAGTATCAGCTACAAAACGACTGATGTGGTGCATCCGGTTTCTATTGCTGATCTACACGCGACGGTTCTGAAGGCTTTGTCGATCGACTATAGTCAGGAACTGCAAACACCGATTGGAAGGCCAATGGCAATCTCTGAGGGTACGCCGATTGAACAGTTGATTGGTTAATACTGTAGTGACCTAAGGCTCCGGTGGTCTGATATACTTACGTTTTCTAGAAAACAAAACTGTTTGAAATCTGTTAGGGAATTGAAAGTATGTTTCAGCGAGTGATTGCGATTTGTTGTGTATTGAGTATTGTTCTGATCAGCGTTCCGGTTGAAGCTGGCAAAATCAAATCTATGTTGAAAGGTCGCCATCGTACCGGGCAGCCAGGCCAGGGCTATGACGACACTTTGAATGTTCCCGGACAGTCCTGGGGCGTGCATGATAAAGAACGACCCGAGCCTTGGGTTATTACCCCCCCGTCAGCCAGCACGCAGGAAAAAGCAGGTTCCGCTCCTTCAGATGCGACAGTCCTTTTCGACGGCACAGACCTTGCTCATTGGCAAGGTGGCGATGGTGAGGCAAAGTGGATCGTTAAAGATGGTTATATGGAAGTTAATGGTACCGGTTCTATCCGTACTCGTGAGTCTTTCGGGAGTTGTCAATTGCACGTTGAATTCGCCACGCCAACGAAAATTCAAGGAGATAGTCAGGGCCGCGGTAACAGTGGTGTTATGATTATGGGACTCTACGAAATTCAGATACTGGACTCATTTGAAAACCGTAGTTATTCCGATGGCCAGGCTGGTGCAATTTACGGACAGTATCCTCCACTGGTCAATGCATCCCGTGGTCCCGGGCAATGGCAGGTGTTCGATATTGTTTTTGAAGCTCCGGAATTCGATGAAGAAGGAGCTCTGGTTAAACCTGCTCATATTACCGTATTGCACAACGGAGTGATTGTGCATAATCGAGCGACCAGCCTGGGGCAGGTTGCTCATCAAGATCCCCCTCAATGGAAAGCACATGCAGAAAAACTCCCGCTTACGCTTCAGGATCATGGCAACCCAATTCGATTCCGTAACGTCTGGATTCGTCCTTTGACAGGATACGACTCTGATAAATAGTCCTCAAGCTAACGCAGGCTGGACGCGATTTAATTTGGCAATGGTGTTTTCTTATAAATCAGGCAACGGGGAAGAACCAATCGCTGCTGCATGCTTTCGGGTGAAGACAATCTTTATGGGATGTTTGAGCTGAATTTCGTACGATGATGATAGTGAGCAAACTGTATTTTAGTTTGGCCGGTCTGAGAGGTAATTAAAAGATGATTACATTCCGTTGTTTGATGTGTTCCAGTACTGTCTTTGCTTCGGAACAAGAACAGGGGGCAATGGTTGACTGTCCGGAATGTGGGGCCTCGCTAAATGTTCCTCAACAGTCCGTCGAAACACCTGCTCCTGTTCTTAACAGAGCAGATTCCAGAGTGCCGGGCCGTCAGGATCAGGCATATGCTGCTGAATCGGTCTCCACGAAATCTATTTTTCGTGCCAAACGTAAAGCTCAGCAGGATGCGGAAGCTGATGGAAAGGTCTTTGACAGTTCCAGGTTTGATCAGGATAAAACTTCCCGAAAGACGGTGGCTGCAGTTGTCGCGGTATTTGTCATAGCGATGGGGGGGTATGCCTACTATTTAAACCGTCCAGTGGAGCGGTTGGTATTGACTGATGAAGTGGCAACTCAGTTGTTACAGGGAGTTAATACCAGTGATGACTCGTCACTGACTTCGCTCATGGATAATTACATGGATGCGCAGTGCACCTGTACCGAAATGATGGGCAGGATTTTGATGTATATTGACACGCAGGAAAAGCTGGATGAAGTTTTGGAAGATCTGAAACGTCTTTCACAAATTGCACTTATTCAAAACCCACGGATAAATGCAATTGATCGGAATCGTGCAGATATGGAGATAATGTCTGTTATGGAGGAGTATAAAAGTCGTCAGGCCGGTGCCCACAGTAAATTGGAGAAGGAAGTCATCCGAATTCAAAAGATTAACCCCGGCTTAGCGAACAGCCTGAAAGACAATGTGGCTGCCATTGGAATGCTCGACATGTTCCAAAACTAAGTTGAGATTAATATCGTTAAACCGATCATATCACTGACAAGCATATAGTTTCAGCGGCTACCTAAACCTCTCTTTAAGGCCATTTCGTTTCGAACTTGAAGGTTGTTAATCCGGCTCCAATACGTGTCGGCCTGCAATATAAAGATGCGAAGCACTTGCACGGTTTCCCACCTCGTTTATTAGTCGGATCTTTGGGCATAGATCAAGAAAATTATCGCCTTGTAGCCATTCAACTGTGCGGCTGAAAAGGGGAAAAAAGCCTGAAAGCAGGCGATGTCACATAATAGCAGGACGGGATTTCTCAAAGCTGCGACTTGTAGTACGATAAATGATCTATAAATCTTCTTCCCTTAGCGCGGATAAAGTACTTCACCATGGAAGCAGGAATTGTCGGTTTACCGAACGTAGGTAAAAGCACATTGTTTAATGCACTAACCAGTTCTCAGGGAGCTGAAAGTGCAAACTATCCTTTTTGCACGATCGAACCGAATGAGGGTATTGTACCCGTTCCTGATAGCCGTCTGGAGGTGATCAGCAGCCACATCACAACTCAGAAAGTGATTCCGGCGATTCTCAAACTGGTCGATATCGCCGGGATTGTTAAAGGAGCCAGCGAAGGGGAAGGTCTGGGAAACAAATTTCTGAGTCACATCCGTGAGGTCGATGCTATTTTGCAGGTCGTTCGTTGTTTTGAAGATGATGACGTCATTCATGTTTCTGGTAAAGTTGACCCGCTCGATGATATTGAGATCATTGAGGCTGAGTTAATGATTGCAGATATACAAACGCTGGAAAATGCTTTAAATAAAGCTGAACGCACTGCTCGGAGTGGCGATAAGGACGCAAAGGCAACGGTTGAAGTCGTAAAAAAATGCCTCGGGCATTTGGGGCAGGATAAGCCACTGCGGAGCCTGGGACTGAATGACGCTGAGCTCAAGTGGGTAAATAGCTATGGTTTGTTGACTCTCAAACCGGTCTTGTATGTTGCGAATGTATCTGAAGATGATCTCAACGGCGAGAGTGAATTTGTTCAGCGAGTCCGGGATTATGCTGTTCAGGTGAATGCCGGAGTTGTGCATGTTTGTGCCCGTCTGGAAGCTGAGATTGCTGAATTGGATGAAGAAGACCGCGAAGAGATGTTGCAGTCTGTAGGTTTGATCGAACCTTCGTTAGCAGCTCTTGCTCGAGAAGCTTACGCAACTCTGGGGCTGCAAAGCTACTTTACAGCCGGTGAAAAGGAAGTCCGCGCATGGACGGTTCCGATTGGTGCAACAGCTCCTCAGGCAGCAGGTGTGATTCATACCGATTTTGAACGAGGGTTTATTCGGGCTGAAGTATTCTCACTCGATGATTTGATTGAACACGGAAGCGAAAAAGAAATTCGTAATGCCGGATGTTTACGTGTCGAAGGTAAGGGTTATGAAATGCAGGATGGTGACATTTGTCACTTCCTGTTTAATGTTTAGAGGTCAGCCGCTACTTTTTCCAGGCGTACCCAAGTTTAAATTGGCTACGCTTATAATCTGATCCAACAACAGCACCTTCGATGCGGACGATTGTGTTGCCGCTTTGATTGGTCCATTCGTAGAGGCCGATGCGGTTTGGCCCAGCTTCAGTGGCTATCCATACTTTTTCGCTGTCCAGAGAGATCTCACGCGTTCGTTCGGCCTGATGCTCAAGTGCATAGAATTCCGGGATACCAACATCGCCGTCCCGCAAGCGACCGACGGTCCAGCGAAATGTCCCCTGACTTGTATTCCGCGCTAAGGTAACCGGAAGCGGCAGATTGAGCCGCGAATCCTGCACGTCGACTTTGTACATAACCTGATTGTAGTTGTATCCCGGAGTTGGATTTTTATTTCCCGAAAACATGTTGGTATAGGTGCCTTCAAAGTAGATCGTCCGACCACCGTCTTTATTAAACAACGGATGTTGTTTTGGATTATAAAAGCTGTAGTCATTGTGAGTGACTATTTTACGGGCGTATTTCCAGGGCCCGATTGGCGCCGGTGCTTCGGCGTACCAAATTTCACCAAGCAGGCTGGAACCGCCGATTTGACTGATAAGCAAAACATAGCGACCTTTTAGTTGGTTGTAGTAAACACTGCCGTGTTGAGTACGAATGATCTTTCCCGTTTCGAAATCAACGAGGCTGTTGTCGGCTTCGTATTCCTGAATTTCTTTATTAGCAATCAGTTTGGATGCGATTTCATCGGTCATTACCGGGGCAATGTTTGTCCAGCGATACGTTAGTCCTCCATTTGCATCGCGTACGGCGCGATAGGAATTACCGGTGGTCCTGCTAAGTGGAGTATAGGCCTGATATTGTCTGGCCGTCAGGATTGCCTCCGCTTTGGCTGGTACTCTTACAAATGGCATGCCACCGGCGAAATAGAAGTACTCAGTTTCATTGTTCGGATCCTGATATCTTAAAGCGTGTCCTTTGGGGATGACCTGCTGGGAAACAGGGAATTTCATGCGTTCAAACCACACTTGTTTGTCAAAGCTGAATTCAGCGATGCCTCGCTGGTAGACATTCAGCGGCGCTTTGACTTTCATGAATACGGCAAACAGTCGATTAGATCCATCGTCTTCCCTGGTTTTCATCAGGCAGTCCAGCCAGGTTAGTCCTTCGCCGGCTAATCGGGCTGTTTCTTTAGCAAAACCATCACTTCTTGTGAAGTATTCAAATTCAACTCCTTTGTCAGGATCGAGACCACCAGTATTGATCCGCCGGGAACGTGCTCCGGATACATGAAAATTTCCCAGCGGATATTTGATGCGATTAGTATCTCCCCAAAACCAGTAAATGTAGTCGCCGAAAGATTCACAGAGAACACTGTCGCAACCTAAGACATTACCGGGTACATCATCCTTAATGGGGAAGGGAATATTCACAAGTTTGCTATCGCCGTAGATTCCCTGACCTGTAATGCGGTAGAGTCTTTCGGCAATATTGATACGATCGATTTTAAGCGTGACCGTTGAGCCGGGTCTCGTCTGCACTTTAGTACCCCGATATCCAAATCCGTCCTGAGGATACTCATATCCGTGGCTTTTAATATGAAAGAACACTTCCTGATCCATCAGACCGGGTTCGAAGAATGCAATCACGCCGTTACTATCGGTGTAGTAAACGCGTTCGTTTACCGTCTTCAATTCGACCAGAGGTACGCCCCGATTGGTTTTGGAATCCACAATCCGAATGGTCGTATACCTGCCGCTCTGTGCCGATACAAAGCCAGCCTGTAACAACAGAATGAAAATGCAGAGTTTCTTGATGTGTGGTTTCATGACACGATCAGATGTGGAAAGAAATGGGATGTATGCAACTGGATGTTGATTTTAGCCTACCGGGCACCTTATATTCGACAGACAAGAATTAGTTTTTTGCAGATTCCCACCATACGTCAGTCTTGTTTATGAAATATCTCCCCGCCGTCATTGTTCTCTTACTACTTTGGGTAGGTGTTTTCCAGATTTTCACCACAAATCACCCCGATGACGCGTCGGGTTATCCGCATACACGGCAGGAGTTAGCACAGCCTGACGGAGCCTCGCAGACGATGATGTTTCAGGGAGGTACAGGCAGAGACCGGCATATGCAGGTTGCCGGTGCCGGTCTGTTATTCGGGGTGGTTACACTTGTTGGCTTTTCACTTTTGATCGCCTGGGGATGCCGCTCCAGAAACAGTAATCGGGAGATTGCGGCTTTCTTTTGGAACCTGATGGTCATGGTTGGAATTGTTTATATTGCCGTTTTCCTGATGATGGTGATTGCCTATCAATCGTCCTGGGATAATCCTTATGAGCCTCACTATCTTGGTGCATTTCCAGTGGGGACCACGCTGATGTTTCTGGGAATTTGTGGCGTTCCGGCTGGATTTATTGTGCTGTACGTGTTGTTCTACCGGGAGTTTATTCTGCCTGAAAAGTCACTGACTCGATTCAAAGAATTAGTGGATTCCCGGAAGGCCGCCGGACAGTCATATGAGGACGCATCGTAATGGAAGCGTACCGTTCATATATCGTCTTCGGTTGTATTCTGGCTTACATGCTGATGTGTATTGCCGTCGGTTTATGGGCCATGCGTCGTACAAAAAATACTAGCGACTTCTTTATGGCTGGCCGTCATTTGGGAGTACTGGTTACCAGTGCGGCAGTATTTGCCAGCACGATGAGCGGCTTTGGTTTCGTCGGTGGTCCGGGAATTGCCTATAAATCCGGCACCAGCTCATTTTGGATGATGATCAGCATTTCAGTTGGGATGTGTATTATGTTTTTCCTGCTTGGAAAACGTTTACGATTGCTGGCCGGACTGACCAATTCACTTTCTGTGCCGGAAATCGTTGCTTCAAGATACAAATCAAATCGGACGGGAGGCCTGATGGCTATTGCCCTGTTGCCGGGCGTTCTGATTTATCTGGCCGTTCAGATCAAAGCTATGGCCGTGGTGCTTTTTGATTTACTTCAGGATTTGGATTGGACCAGCAGTATTTCCCTCGAGTGGTGCTTCGTCATTTGCTGTAGCGTTTTGGTGTTTTATTGTGTGACCGGTGGCATGGTAGCTTCGGTGTATACCGACTTTATCCAGGGAATGATTATGATTGGCGCCGCGTTGCTCGTGTTCTATGCGGCGATGACCACGCTTGATGGCGGATTTACGGAAATGGCTCAGATTATCACTGCAGATGATCCTGAGAGTATGCAGCCGTGGGGCACGATGGGGATGATTTCATGTCTCTCGATTTATTTCATTATGGCCTTCGGTGTTTGTGGCCAGCCACATGTTATCAGTAAGTTGATGATGACTAGAAATCCTGAGGACAGCCGACACTTACTGCCGTTGTCTCTTGGCGGATTTATTCTTTCGGCAATCCTTTGGGTGTCGATTGGAATTACGATGCGTGCAGTTGTTGTGGGTGATTTTCATCTGCCGCTTACTGATGCCGATCAGGCCAGTTCCGCATTTCTCACTCAGTATGCTCATCCGGCACTGGCAGGCGTTGTCTTTGCTGGTTTGTTTGCTGCGATCATGTCAACGGCCGACAGCTTTCTCAATATTGGAGCGGCGGCGATTGTGCATGATTTGCCGAGGCTGATGTTTAATCGCAAGATCAGCAATGAGCTTACATGGGCGCGTGTCATGACTGTAATTATTGCAGTAGGCGCGGCCTTGATCGCGTATTTTGCCGAGGACACGGTTGCTATGCTGGGCGTGATGGGCTGGAGTGCGTTTGCGATTGCCTTTGTACCGACGGTTGCTCTGGGATTAAATTGGCGACGTGCCAATCGCCTTGGCGCCGAAATGTCAGTCCTCTCGGGCTTTGTCGTATACGGTCTGATTTTTTTCAACGAAACGACGTTGCCGTTTGATTTCCACCCGGGAGCCTTCTCATTGTTGGTGGCGGTGACTGTCTTCTTTCTGATCTCACTAGCGACACCTCCGGATGCAATTGAACCGGACGTTGAAGAACTTTTGGAATTATAGCCTCTTCTAGGTAATGATGTCGTACAGCACGTTTCCATGAACGTCTGTAAGTCGCATGTCACGTCCGCCAAACCGGTAAGTCAAATCCATGTGATTGATACCCATCAGGTGTAGAGCAGTTGCCCACATGTCCCAGACAGTCGCTTTGTTTTCCACAACGTGATAACCATACTCATCGGTCTTGCCGTAAGCGACACCACCCTTGATACCACCACCTGCCATAAAGATGCTAAATCCATACGGGTCATGGTCGCGACCGTCGCTACCTTGTGCAAACGGTGTCCGTCCAAACTCGCCAGCAAAAACAATCAGAGTGTCTTTGAGAAGGTCTCGCTGCTTAAGATCTTTAATAAGTGCGGCGATTGGCTGGTCGACCTGATTGCCCATGCCACCATGCCCGATCTTGATACCACCATGATTGTCCCAGGGGTTTGCTGCACCGCCACCACCGATGCCTGACTGTAGACAGGATAGTTCGATGAAACGCACTCCCTTTTCAACTAATCGCCGAGCCAGAATGCACTGGCGTGCATAATGGCCTTTCTTTACATCCGGATCATTTACTCCGTACATCTCAAAAGTTGCTGCAGACTCAGCTGACAGGTCAACAACATCCGGTACGGCCGCCTGCATTTTGTAAGCCATCTCATAGTTGCGAATGGCGGATTCAACATCCGTATTATGGGCTGTGTTTTGGAGGAATCCGTTGTCGAGATTGCTAATGAAGTTAAGACGTTTACGCTGTCTGCGGTCCGCTTCTTTAGGGACAATATTGGAAACGGGAGGGGCCTTATCCAGAGTAATGCTGGACGCTTGATGAATTGCTGGTAGGTAGCCATTACTAAAAAGACCAACACCACCGTGAGGAGGTACGCTACCCCCACTGTTTAATACAACAAATCCCGGTAAATTTTCATTCTCACTTCCCAAACCGTAGGTCATCCAGGCACCCGCGCTTGGGTAGCCGCGGAAAGGGAACCCTGTATGCATGAAATAGTTACCCTGAGCATGTTCGCTGAACTCAGCCGTCATCGACTTCACGATCGCCAGATCGTCGGCACAAGTGGCTAAATGCGGGAATAATTCACTTATTTCCAGTCCACTCTCGCCGCGCTTTTTAAATTCCCAGTGTGTCGGCATCAATGTGCCTTTATTGTTGAACTGGGTACGTTCAGTTTTGAAAGGGACAGGTTTTCCGGCTTCTGCCTGCAGTCGTGGTTTGTGATCGAACGTATCGCACTGTGACATCCCACCGGACATGTAGCAAAAGATGACGTGCTTCGCCTTTGGTTTGAAATGTGGAGTTCGAGGACCAAACGGTGAGTCCGCCGCCTGTGCGAGGTTCTCTTTAGCCAGTAAGCCGGCGAACGCAGCCAGTCCAAAACCTGTGGAAGTTCGGGATAACAGTTGTCGTCGACTAAAACCTTGTGGATTCTGCATAGTCATTTAAGTTACCGAATGAAGATAAATTCTTTAAGGTTAAACAGGGATTGGGCAAAATCATGCCAGGCCTGACGGGTTGGAGTTACATTTGCCTCCGACCTACGTATACCGGTTAATGTACTTTGGAGATTGTCTATTTGTTGTGCCAATAGATCGATTTGCTTCAATTGGTTTTCTGATAATGCCTCGCGAATTAGCTTTTCCGATACGAAGAAGCTCTGACCAGTTGCGAGGCCTTTGATTACATTTTCCGAAAGAATCTCGTCATACAACGCTGCCCGGAAGATCTTACCAGTCAGGTTGTGATTACCACCGGCGGGAGAGTGTCTCAGTCCGAGATTGATTATTGAGTTGGCACCCTGATAGGTCTGTAGGCCGGAAGACACATAGGGTTTGCCGTAAGGTTCGCCATTACGGAACATGGCAATCGAACCGTCTTGTTTGTAGGTTATGGCAAGATGTACCGGCTGAGTGAGTGCATCGTTTTCTGCAGGGCCGGCAACACGTTCTGTACGAGCAAAGCCATTACTGCCGGGCATCCATAACCGCGCATCCCTTTCTCCGTAGACGATAGCATCGAAAATGATACCGTTGGTGGTTTGGATATTGATGACGCCTCCACCTCGTTGATCCAGATTGTCGAGTTGAACGACGACAGAAAGCGTTTTCTCCGCGACATCTTTGGAGAGTTGACCGGAGTGGGCATAGGCATTGCCACCTTGGAGTGTTAGGGCTCCGTCTTCAAGCAGAGCTCCGTTTTGCAGGCTTAACCTGAGACCATTGACGGTATCAGTCAGGACATCGTCTCCCTCCTGAAAGTTCCAGTTATGAAGTGGTTGAGGAACCTCAACCTGAGGCTGGTCTCCATTCTTAAACTCTTCCATTAGCCGTTTACGTATCGGCTCAACAATAGCGGTGCGCTGTTGAATGACGCTATCCAGCATGTCATTGAGTTTTGCAATCTCACTCGCTTGTTTTTGATTGTCAAGAATCAGTGATTCGATAAAGTCTTTGCTGGCAGTCAGCTCCTGAGGGGTTGCTGGTCTGGAGAGAGCTCGTAAAAACATGTGATTAATTTTATCTGCAGGTTCGGCAAGAGTTTGGTTGTTGAATACTGAATCGGCAAAGAGTTTAGCGCGATTAATTACCAGGTCGTTGTTTAATAACGTAAGCGATTGGGCAGGTACATTCGTTGTGCTGCGAGCTCCCATCGTTGTGGTCGGATCAGGGAAGTCAAATGCACGCATAAATGGGTCCAGATTATTGCGGGCAATGACAACGTAAATGCTGCGTCGATTACTTCCGCCATTCGCACTACCTTCATACATCCGGTCTTCCAGAACTCCGGCACTTTGTAGTATTGAGTCTCGAATGGACTCGGCGTCCAGACGATTGATTGGGAACCGCGCCAGCATCACAGAAGCCTGATCACTATCAGTCTTTTCATTCACGCTCGACTGCCGGAACGTATCACTGAGTACGATGTGTTTTATCGTCTGCTTGAAGGACCAATCGTTTCTCGCCATGTATTGAACTAGATAATCAAGCAGTTGCGGGTGACTTGGCTTTTGACCAAGACGGCCAAAGTTGTCCGGAGTTGGAACGATACCCCGACCAAACAGATAGTGCCAAATACGATTGGCAATAACCCGGCCGACTAGCGGATTCTCAGGGGCAGTTAAATCCTCGGCTAATTCCAGACGACCACTGCCGGTGGTTTCATAGTGGGATTCTCCGAAGACTTCGAGGAACCCGCGTGGTACCTGATCACTTTGAGTTTTAGGATTTCCGCGGACCCACAGTGGATGGTCAACGCCATGCCGGTCAATCACTCCGGGAACGCGTGTTGGAATGGGAAGGCCCTGGTCGACTGCCCGATACTGATTTACCAGATCGACAATTTCAGAGTTGTCCGCCAGTCGGTTGGGAAGCAGATTAGAGCGAACAAAAAATCCGAGGAAGCGAGCTTGTTGATCGGTTAGCGTATCATTCGTCCAGGCCTGAATCGTGGCCTGCAAAGTATCGCTGTAGGCTTTAACAATCGCCTCGTATGAGGTGAGTTCACCGGAATACAGAGCTGCGAGTCGATTGGGGGCTTCTGACGGAGCCTGTTGTCCTTGTTTGGTAACAACAAAATCGGTGATGCCCCACCAACTTCGATCATTCGCCTTTCGTTCGATTGGTAAGTCATACGCAGTGGCTAATTCAAAGTGAACACTGTTGTCGGTAAAGAAAACCATGTCATGCTGTTGCCACTGAGGTGTTACTGCTTTGGGCTCATTGCCGTTGTAGAGCAGTCCCAGCACGCGGGGATAGTTTTCAACTGCCGGTCGCCCTCTTACTCCCCCCACTCCGGAGTAACGGAACCACATTTTTTCGAAGTCGACCGGGAATTCAGGAGATTGCAGAATGCCATTGTGTCGGGTCGAGAGACCATGTGTATAAATACCACCTTCATGAATGTTGTCAATAATTTGCTCGCCGTCGACGAGTACTGAGAACATACCTGCCGCACTGACCTGATGCAGTGTTCCGTTACCCGTCGTGATCCACTCTGCGGCTTGTTCCGGAACACTCAGATCCCAGCGTTGTCCTAAATCCTGTGCAAAGAAGTCTTCCTCCTTTTGCTTTGCTGCCTGCCATTCCTCCTGCAATGCATTCCATCGCGTTTGAAGAGCCTCATCTTCGAGTGATTGCAGTTGCTCAAATTCAAATAAGGGATTGGTATCGGCATTGTCCTTGGCAGCATCGATTTGCGCAGTCCACTGTTCTGTTTGAGCGGATTGACGACCTAGTAATTGCACAAGTTGCTCGGCTGTCTGCAACCACTTCTTTGCTAACCCGGCTTTAATCTCTTGCTTGAGATTCTCGAGTGTCACTTTATCCCGCTCCAGAATATCCGGGCTGTCTGCTGATAGCAGGGCAGGGCGGAGGTTGTCAAAGATTCCAAAGAAGCGGAAGTAGTCGGCCTGACTAATCGCATCAAACTTGTGATTGTGACAGCGTGCACATGAAACGGTAAGACCCAGAAATGCTTTGCTGATGACGTCGACCTGGTTGTCGTTAAATGTCAGCATTTCGGCGACCGGATCCACCGGCGAAAATCCGTGTGGCACAAATCGATAGTGCCCGGTTCCGATCAGCGATTCGTTTAGTGTGGCTTGTTGACTATACCGAGGATTTTCAAGCAGATCGCCGGCGATATGCTCACGCACCAACTGCATGTAAGAGATGTCATGATTGAAGGCCCGAATCAGATAGTCTCGGTAGCGGTAAGTGAATGGAATCGACGGGTCTCCTTCGCTTCCGTGGGAATCGGTAAACCGAATAACGTCCATCCAGTGTCGTGCCCAGCGTTCTCCAAATCTCGGTGAAGCCAGTAGTTCATCTACGAATGCTTCATACTTTTGGTCGTTCAGATCGTTGCCATATTTGTCGATTTGTTCCAGTGTGGGCGCCAGGCCTGTTAAAGCAAAGCTTGTCCGTCGTATCAGGGTGCCGGCATCTGCCGGGCTGGCGACAGGTAGTTTTTCCTGCTCCAGTCGCTGTTGAATAAATAGATCCACCGGGTGATCCGAGTTGGCAGGCTGCGAAGGTAGGGCCGGGTTTGTAACCGGTTGAAAACTCCACCACTTGGAACGGCGATCACGAACCGCTTCCCAGGAGATGACTGCATCGAGTTCTTTTGCTGTCGGTGCAGTATCGCGCGGGTCAAAAGCACCGTCTTTAATCCATTTTTGAAAATCGCCAATGACCTGCTTGCTCAGTTTAGGACCGTCGGCAGGCATCCGCATCTCATTTTGATGCCGCAAAGCCTGTAGCAAAGTACTCGCGTCGATATCCTCCAGATTGATGGCCGCACCGCTGAAACCGCCGGTTAACAGACCCTGCTTGAAATCCACTGCCAGATCACCTTCTTTGGTGCCGTGGCTGTTGTGGCATTTATAGCAATGTTCAATCAGAACAGGACGGATCCGGCCCTCAAAGAATTCACGCTTTTGTATTTCCGTTTGCCCTTTGCTAACCATTGGAGCAAGAACCAGCAGGAAAACGGTTAACTGCAGAAGTTTCGATAAATCAATTCTTCTCATAGAAAACGGCAGCAAAGTGAGAGGCAAGAAGATCGTTAATTAACTAATTATAAACCATCCTTGGTCTCAATTGTTAAGCTCTTATTGCTAATCCATTATGACAACACGCGTCAAGAGCGGCATTTTAGATACCGTAAATACCGTATACTTGCAGTGAGAAAAAAGTTGGGTTGGCGGTGAAAGCGATTGTTTCTGGTGATGTCCTGAAGAATCTTGGCTCGCTGACTAACCCCGCATCGCTGAAAAGCTATAAAAAAGTAGTCTCGATGGATGAGTAATGGTCATGGATGAATCGGCATATCTGAGTTGGAATTTGGTCTATGCACTGATTTTATTAACCCTCTTTATGGGCTGTTGGGTATTGAATTCATTGTCGGCACCGGGTAACTGGCTGATGGTTCTCTGTGCCGCCTTGTATTCCGGGTTGATGCCTGCGGCATCACCTTATGCGTTTGGCTGGTGGGTGGTGGCGGCACTGGCTGGGCTCGCCGGAATTGGCGAGTTGTTGGAATTGGCGACTAGCGCTGTAGGAACGCGGAAAGCGGGTGGTAGCCGTAAAGGCGCAATCTTAGCAGTGGTTGGTTCATTTGTGGGCAGTATCGCCGGTGTGATATTAGGTATTCCCATTCCGATTCCGGTTCTTGGTTCTCTGGTCAGCGCATTGTTATTTGCCGGATGCGGGGCGATGATAGGTGCCTATTTGGGAGAACGCTGGGATGGTAAGGAAAATAGGGATGCCTGGCGAATTGGGTTCACAAGTTTCTGGGCAAGGTTGGTTGGTTCTTTTGTGAAATTACTATTTGGCCTCTTCATGATTTTTGTTGGCAGTGTGGCGATGCTGGTCTAGGGTGCGTTAGGATCGTCATTGCTGATCACTATTGAAGGTGACCAGTTTCGAGCAACTGATGATAGTGACCTGTGAGCTCATTGAGAATGTGATTCAAGACACGGAGTAGATACTTTCCGTTGGCACAGAGATCCGGGCGTGGCTTCAACGCAGCATGCAGTTGCGGTGTTGCCGGACAGTTCAGCGTTTCTATTTTGTCTAATCTAATTGCCGGTTTCAATGAATTGAACTAATCCATTGTGATAACACGCGTCAAGAGTGGCATTTCAGGTAGCGGAGAAGGCGAGCTAATTAGAATGGTCGTGTCTCTAAGCGAATTGAGATAATTACTTGTGGCATTGATTCCCGGCGAATCCATGTCTGCAAAAGGTTCGTCCAGCAGTAAGAGCGCCGGTGACAGGATCATTGTTCGGCCAAGTGCCACCCGTCGACGTTCACCACCGGACAGGTATTTTACTTTGCGATCGAGCAGTTTGGTGATTTCAATTTTATCGGCGATTTCACGAGCCACATCATCGGCATGCGGTATCGATTTCCCGGACGTCCCATACAAAAGATTGGTCAATACAGTTCCTCGGAAGAGATACGGATTTTGTTGGACGAAGCCAACAGGTTTTAACTCAGCGGGAATATCGATTTGCCCTTCATAATCCTGTTCGAGTCCGGCAATCACTCGGAAAAGCGTCGATTTTCCGGAACCGTTCAGGCCCTGGATATGGATTCGCTCCCCCTGCTCAACCGTAAGTTGATCAAAAGCACAAATGCATCGGTCTTTACGAGTTACCCGAAGATTTTGAATGTGCAGTGGCCTGCTCATGATTCGTCCTCCCGACTAACAAACGCGATGATGACCGTGATACATATTGCTATCGCCAAAAGAATTAAACTCATGGCTACTGCTCGGGAGAACTCCCCTCGGGCAGTCTCCAATGTTGTGGACGTAGATAATGTTCGTGTTTTAAACTTAAGATTGCCACCCACCATGATGGCAATCCCAAGTTCGGTGAAGCAGCGGGCAAAGGCAGTTAAGATCGCAAGCATGATAGGCAGACGGGCCTCGGACAGGTATGTCTTCCATCGTTGGAGAGGACCGGCACCAAGCATAAGTGCCGTTTCCGGAATTCGGGGATCCAGATTTTTAATCCCGCCGTGGGTGAGACTGGTAATGATTGGCACGGCTAATAACACTTCACCGATAACGATGCCCCAGGAAGTATAAAGTAATTCCAGCGTTCCTAGTGGGCCTTGTCTTGCCAGCAGGGCGTAACCAATAAGCCCGATGAGTACTGTTGGAACGCCCATCATTCCCCGGAACAATGTGACCACCAGTCCGCGTCCGGTGAACCGATGTCGGGCCAGAAATGTCCCCATCGATATCCCCAGAATCGTACCAATGATAACTGCCGTAGTACTGACCCAAATGCTACGCCAGGCAGCATCCAATACCAGTGAGTCACCACTCACAAGTAGTTTGATTGCTTCAGTGATTCCGTTGAGAATCATTTCCATGACAAATATTCGGCCTTAGAGATTCAGTGGAGTGAAAAGAGGTTCCCCGTTGAACTGATAATTCTCAATCAGCGAGGCTGCTTTTTTTGAATTCAGGAATTTGTATAGCTCTTCTGCTGCTTGCTCATTAATCTGCGCGCTTTTTTCAGGCCTAACCGTGATTACACTGTAGCGATTTTCGAGTAATTCCTCATTGCAGGTGATAGGTGAAAGTGTGATCTTATTTTGGAACTGAAGGTAGGTTCCGGCATCGCAAAGCGTGAACGCTTGTAATTCGCTGGCAATCATCAAGGTATTACCCATTCCCTGACCGGTTTCGGTATAGGATTCGAAATCGGGGCGTACTTGGGATTGATCCCAGAGCTCGAGTTCTTTTTTATGAGTTCCGCTGTCGTCGCCGCGGGAGACAAAGCCAAGGTTGTTTTTGGCGATTGTTTTTAGTGCTTGTGAGATCGAAAAATTTTTTAATTCAGCAGATTTGTCAGGGTGCCCTAACAGCACGAAATAATTCTTCATAAATGGACGATGTTGTTTACCGTGTTTGTTATTCATGAATTCGGCCTCTGCGGTTGGAGCATGGACGATCAATACATCCACTTCACCCCGTTGACCTAATTTGAGGGCAGCGCCTGTACCAACAGCGATAACAGACAGGTCACAGGGATACAAAGCTGTGAATTCCGGGAGTAAAACATCAAGTAAACCGGAATCACGCGTACTCGTGGTCGTGGCGATCCACAACGCTTGTTGATTTGTTTGAGCCGGCCGATTACAGCCAATAACCAGTATGATGATCAGACAGAAACTGAAACGCTGTAGTGGTTTTAAGAGTCGGCAACGGGTCATAGTAAATAGTTAGTGGTTCTGGTTTGCTTAGTTTTTGCGTATCAACAACCGAAAGTCCTTGAATCATCGATTAATTATAGATGATTGTCGAGTACTCGAGGGCGGTTGTTATTTTGGTAGGAACCAATCTGAGCGTATACTATTAAATACTAGAAAAGTTAAGCCGTTTAGCGTCTTTGCGATAAATAATCAAAGCTGGAACCTGAGATGACTATTTCATTTAAATGCCCTTCGTGTGCAAAGCCTTATAATGTTCCTGACCAATTGGCGGGCAAGAAGTCTAAATGTAGTTGTGGCCATCAGTTTGTTATTCCGGTAGCAACACCACAACAACGTCCAGTACCTGCTCCGACCCAGACCATGCCGCAACAACCTGTGCTACACCAACCAACTGAACCGGCCAATCCTTTAGCAAGTATGCCAGGTCAATTGCCAGCGGGAAATCCACTTGGCGGCGGATTGCCGACTCCCCCACAGGGAAACCCGCTTGGTGGTTTACCAACTGCACCGCAACCGGCAGGAGTTCAGCCTGACGGTCTACCTGCAGGGGGAGCCTTTCCTCCCGCTCCCGGTGGAAACCCGCTTGGTGGTTTACCAACTGCACCGCAACCGGCAGGAGTTCAGCCTGACGGTCTACCTGCAGGGGGAGCTTTTCCTCCCGCTCCCGGTGGAAATCAACTCGGCGGTATGCCGGCCGGATCTCCGGGGATGCAGTCTGGTGGTGGATGGAATACGCCGGCGACCTCCAAGGGAAAAGGGAAGAGTAAGTTTCTTTTAGGTAAAAAAGGAATGTGGATCGGAATTTCGATCGCGGCGATTTTATTAATTGGTGGAGGCGTGACAGCCTTTTTAATGATGGGTGACGAGACTCCCGCAGGAGTCGCCAACGATGGAACTTCAACAGCACAATCAAACTCTGTGTCTACCGGTGGCGGTGCGACTCAGTCTGGTGGGACGGGAGGTACGTCTGGAATGATGAGTGGAATGTCCGGTCCGGGAATGGGAGCAGGCATGGGTGCTGATCCTTCAGGTATGGCAGCCGGTATGGGAGCCGGAACAATGGATCCTGGAATGATGGATGATCCAAGCGCGGGAGGAAACAACGGTGCCGGTCCGGGTACAGATCCGGCAGCCAGCGGTAATTTTGGCGCCGGTCCCGGTAATGATCCCTCGCTCGGAGGTACAGATCCGGCAGCCAGCGGTAATTTTGGCGCCGGTCCCGGTAATGATCCCTCGCTCGGAGGTGCAGATCCGGCAACCAGCGGTAATAACCCATTCGGTACACCAGGTGCGAGTCCAGGCACAGATCCTGCAGGTGGCGGAAGTAGCCCGGGTGATGGCGCAAACAATTCAAAGCCAGAAAAAACAGCTGGTGGAACCCTGGGAGCCATTTTTGGTTCGCTCAACCCTTTTAGTGGAGATGGGGAAAAATCAGATAGTAATTCCCCGGGAGCCTTTGGCGAAATAAAGGGCTTTATCGAAGGTAAAATACCAGGCGCCGGGAACTCGTCAGCAGACGCAATGACTGGTGATGAAAGTGGCTCAGATGCTGGGAACCCATTTGGTTCCTCTCCGGAATCTTCGCCATTTGGTACACCAGGCGCCGGTCCCGGTACGGATCCGGCAGCAGGGGGTGGGAACCCATTTGGTTCCTCTCCGGAATCCTCGCCATTTGGTACACCAGGCGCCGGTCCCGGTACGGATCCGGTAGCCGGCAACGGCGGAGGGATTCCATCCGCTGATTTGGCGACCATTCGTAAAGGATTAATGTCCGATAGTTACGAGAGCATCACAGTCGCTAAAATGCAGTTGCTTAAAATCACTTCAACGACATTGGGAAAGATACATGATGCGGCTACCGCAATCGCCCAGGCAGACCAGTTCAAAGAGTTAGAGTTGGTTTTTAAGCTGGCTTCTGATTCATCGAAGAGAATTAAATCATCTCAGGCTGAACGTCTTCAAGTGGCTCGTAAGTACGGGGTAGCAGGTAAACAGATTTTAGAGGCTTATGAAAAAGAAGTTGCTCGTGTGATGAAGGTCAAGGGCTTTCCAACTCCAGCCAAGCTTCAGCTACAGAAAATGATACAACTGGCTAAGTAGGTTTGTTGGTTCGTTTGGTTATTCTGTGGTGCTTCAAATTCCATTTCAATTCGGGAAACTTCTGACGATGAAAATTTACCGTAGCTTTTCTTCTGTTTTCGTAGTGCTTGCCTCGGTGGTCTCATTATTTGTGTTGTGTGATCGGGTAAACGCTGCGGAGAAGCCTAATATTGTCTTCATTATGGCAGATGATTTAGGCAGTGGAGATTTAGGGTGTTACAACCCTGACAGCAAGATCCCTACTCCCAACATGGATGCACTTGCTAAAGCAGGCATGCGTTTCAGCGATGCGCATTCTCCATCGTCTGTGTGCACACCCACCAGGTATGGTGTCCTAACCGGACGGTATGCCTGGCGAACGCGACTTAAAAATGGAGTCTGTTGGGGATATAGCAAGAGTTTGCTTACCGTCGGACGCGAAACGGTTGCCAGTTTGCTGCAAAAGCAGGGTTATCAGACCGCCTGTGTTGGCAAATGGCACTTAGGCTTCCAAACGCCAGATCTTGAAGCGGAGGATTTTCCCGCTGCCAGTACGATTCTGCCGGAAGAACATCCGCATGCAGTGGACTATTCAAAACCTTTAACGCCTGGGCCTAATGATTTTGGCTTTGATTATTTCTTCGGGATTCCATCTTCACTGGATATGGATCCTTATGTTTATGTTGAAAACGATCGACCGTTACAACTGCCTACCGCTACTGTAGCCAAGTCAGCACATCGCCGTCAGAACGGTGGTGGATTTTGGCGTGGCGGCAAAGTTAGTCCGGATTTCAAACATATCGATGTGTTACCCAAGACCGCGGAGAAGGCGGTCGAGTGGTTGACGAAGCAGGATGGCGATAAGCCATTCTTTCTATACTTTCCATTGAGTGCGCCTCATACGCCGTGGTTGCCGACAGACGAACATCGTGGAAAAGCAAAGGCTGGTTATTACGGAGACTTTGTTAACCAGTGTGACGCTGTTGTTGGTCAGGTGATGGCTGCTTTGGAGAAAACAGGGCAGGTTGAGAATACTCTTTTAATCGTGACTAGTGATAATGGCTCACATTGGGTTCCTGGAGATATTCCTAAGTACAGTCATCGGGCAAACCTGCATTACCGTGGCCAGAAGGCTGATATTTGGGAGGGTGGTCATCGGGTTCCGTTTGTTGTACGGTGGCCGGCAGCAGTCAAAGCTGGTACTCAATCTGATCAAACGATTTGTCTTACCGATCTTTTCAGTACGGCTGCCGAACTTTCCGGTGCTAAGGTCAGCCGGGATACAGCTGAAGATAGTTTCAGTTTTGTGGGAACTCTTCACGGACGAAAATCAGGCAGTGCCCGCGATTCAATTGTCCACCATTCGGTCAATGGTACATTTGCTGTGCGTGTCGGAGACTGGAAGCTCATCGAAGGTAACCTTGGATCAGGCGGTTTTTCAGCTCCGCGTGTTGTGAAGCCTGTAGCCGGCAAGCCAGCAGGTCAGTTGTACAATTTGAAAGATGATCCAAGTGAGGCGAATAATGTCTGGGATGATCATCCTCAAGTGGTGGAGAAGCTTCTGGCTGAGTTGAACAAGATCCGTGATACCGGTCGTTCCCGTTAACAGCGATTGAAGAATCTTCGGAATGAGAGCGGTGTTTAGTGCCGTTTCAAATAGTAGCAGCTTTTTTGAGGGATTTATTTTTACCTCCGGCGGCTATTTTTGCTTCGTATTCTTTTGAGAACAAATCGTTCGTCGGTATAGGTTCCATTCAAATTGGAGTTTACATTGGAAAGAAAGCAACCTAGAGGGTTGCTGATTGTTAATAAATAAATTCAACACTTGGTTTCGACAGACTATGGATACAGCAATTTTTAATGGCTGCCTGCCAGCGATTATGACTCCCTGCAAGGAAGATCGTACTCCTGATTTTGAAGCGTTAGTAAAGAAAGCACTTGAATTGGTGGGTGCCGGGATGAATGGTGTGATTTACTGTGGGAGTATGGGCGATTGGCCATTGCTGACTGACGAGCAGCGAATGCAAGGTGTCGCCCGGCTTTGTGAGGCTGGTGTTCCGGTTGTAGTTGGAACAGGTGCTCAAAACCCCCGCCTGGCAGCAGCGCACGCAACTCATGCCGAGTCCGTTGGTGCCAAAGGTCTGATGGTGATTCCGCGGGTTCTTTCACGAGGTACTTCTACGATCGCACAACGGCATCACTTTGCCGGTATTCTGAGTGCCGCGCCGAATACGCCGGCTGTGATCTATAACAGTCCTTACTATGGTTTCCAGACCCGCGCTGAATTGTTCTTCCAACTTCGAAGTGAATTTCCTAACCTGGTTGGTTTTAAGGAATTCGGCGGAGCAGAGGCGTTGAGCTATGCGGCCGAGCATATCACCGGTGCTGAAGAATCCTTGCGATTAATGGTTGGTGTTGATACGCAGGTATTCCACGGCTACGTTAACTGTGGCGCAGTGGGGGCAATTACAGGTATTGGTAATGCAATCCCTGCCGAAGTTCTCAAGCTGATCGAACTATGCGAACGTGCCGTAACAGGTGACGCACAGGCCCGGCGATATGCCAAAGAACTTGATGAAGCCCTGATCGTGCTGTCTACCTATGATGAAGGTCCGGACCTTGTGCTGTTCTATAAGTACTTACTGGTGCTAAATGGCGACAGCGAATACACGCTGCACTTTAATGAGACAGATGGGTTGAGTGCCAGCCAACGCCGTTTTGTCGAACAGCAATACACGCAATTTAAAGCATGGTGGATTCAGTGGGACGGTAAGGATTACTAAACTTCATCTTCTTCCTCGCTGTTAAAAAGAACTCTTCTGTTTACGTGAGTTCTTTGAATTACATAGAATAGAAGAAGTGAATCCTCCGGGTATTTTTCTGTGAGCTAGCAATGCGAATAAACTTAGCCTTCATGCTACTTATATGCTCTACTCTGTTAATTGGATGCGATGCCAGCGTAAAAATTGATATCGAGATTGAGTCACCAAATGATACGGATGTATCCGTGGGAGAAATGCCGGAAATGTCTGAACCGGAATCGAAAAAAGCATATAATGAGTTAAGTTCTGAAGAAGAATATGTCATAGTCCGTAAAGGTACAGAACGTCCTTATACCGGTGAGCTGACAGATAATAAAGCCGAAGGAATTTACACCTGCCGTCGTTGTAATGCGGCGCTCTATAAGTCAGACGACAAATTTGACAGCAACTGTGGATGGCCCAGCTTTGACGACGAAATCAAAGGCGCAGTAAAGTGGGCGCCGGATGCTGATGGGCTGCGTACAGAAATTCTTTGCAATAACTGTGGCGGCCATCTGGGACATGTATTTCTGGGTGAGGGGTTTACCGAGAAGAATACCCGCCACTGTGTGAATAGCATCTCAATGAAATTTTACAAGGCGGGTGAAGACTTGCCTGAGATCATTCGGATTACACAATAACTCGCAGCTTTTCCTGGTAACGGGTTTCTCATGTTAAATATTGGTTCATTCAAAACGAAGACCTGTAGCGGGATAGGACGGCGTAGTTTTCTGCAGATGTCCGGAGCCATCCCATTCGGACTTGGTATGTCCGGCCTTGGGATGGTGACCGCAGATGAAGTCGATCATGTGGTGGCCAAAGCTAAGTCCATCGTATTTGTGTTTTTGTGGGGAGCTCCGAGTCATCTGGATACTTGTGATCCGAAGCCAAACAGCAATTCAGATTATCGCGGTCCCTTCGGAGTAATACCGACAAGGACCCCCGGGGTTCACTTCACTGAATTGTTGCCAAAACTGGCTCAACGCAGCGACAAGTACACGCTCATCCGTTCTCACATTCAAAGTGCCCCGGGGCATCCGGATGGGGGGACGGTGGCATTGTCCGGGTTTGAAGAAAATCCCAAGCCTGTTAAGCCAAACTTCGGTTCCATTATTGCCCGCCATCGGGGCTTTCGTGGTAAGTTGCCGCCGTTCTTTTCCATAGCCAATGGTGTGGTTATGGATGGAGGTCGGCGAATCGAAGCTTATGGTGGTGGTGAGATGGGAGCGGTTTATGATCCCTTTATGGTCGGGGCATCAGAGACTGGTAAAGTGAATATTCCGGCTTTGGCTTTGATGGACGATGTGAATCCGCTTAGAATTACTGACCGCCGACAGCTGTTGCAGCAGCTAGATTCTGTTCCGCGGACGTTGGAGAAATCAAAGTTTCGCGATTGGAACAGGACTTATCAGCAGGCCTATGGTCTTATTACAGATCCGACTGCACGCCAGGCATTTGATTTGACTCAGGAATCTGTAAAGACGCGTCAGCGATATGGGCAAAGTGTTTTTGGGCAGAGTGCACTATTGGCTCGTCGTCTGGTCGAAGCGGAAGTACCTTATATTCAGCTTAATTACAGTCGGCATGTGGAAGCCATCACACCAGGATATGAATTTGGTTGGGATACGCACCTATATAACTTTTCACTGCTTCAGGATCAGCATTGCCCAATTTTTGACCGCGCATTTTCAGCGTTTTTGGATGATATTTATGCTCGTGGATTGATCGATGATACCTTGATTGTTTGTATGGGAGAGTTTGGCAGAACACCAAAAATCAATGTCCGGGCTGCCCGCGATCACTGGCCTCAATGCTATTTTTCGATGTGGGCCGGTGCCGGTCTGCAGACGGGCCGAGTGATTGGTGAAAGTGATAAGAATGGTGAGCATCCGATTACCCGCCCGATTACACCTTTGATGGTGGGCACAACAATTGCCGAACTGGCTGGTGTGGATTCTCAGGCACGTGCGGAAATGCGCGTTTTGGATGGAGGCCGGGTGATTAATGAATTGCTTTAAGGCTCTGCTGCTGTTGCTACTGTGCACATCGCTGCCGGCCGTCGAACCGGTAAAACTGACTGATGACGGTCGTATGAAGTTTACTCCCGTTTTTGTCGACGGTGATACCAGACTGACATTTGTGGATTTTGAAAACCCTAAAGTTTTTCGTTTGAAGTCGATGGATTGGAAGACCAGAGAAGTAAAAGTCGTCCACGAGGCTGCACCAGCACCTGAATTTGATCCGGCATATTCCATCGATGGGAATTACTTTTCCTTCCTGCGTACGACAGGCGGGCTACAGGTGAGTTTAGTGATTCGTAATCGTAAATCGAATGAAGAAGTGGTGATTGCACCGGAACCGGGGTTCTCCGGGTATCGTACCCCGGCGATCGCTCCAGATAGCTCTCAGATGCTGTTTTCCTTTGCCAATAACTTCGGACAGGATATTTTTCGTATTGATATGAAAGGTGAAGGGCGGACTGCTTTAACCGGAACCAAAGGTATCAACATATGGCCAAGCTATTCTCCTGATGGAAAGAAGATTGTATTTACGTCAACGCGGGACGGGAATTATGAACTTTATGAAATGAAACCCGATGGTTCGGAAATAAAGAGACTTACCGATAGCCCCTATCAGGATATTCGTGGACAGTACTCGCCCGACGGTAAACAGATTGCTTTTGTCAGTCATCGTGATGGAAATGCGGAGATCTATCTTTGCAATGCAGATGGCACCAGTGTTCGACGTGTCACTAATCATGAAGAACGAGACGATTATCCAACCTGGCATCCTGACGGGAATCATTTAGTCTATGTTGCTGAGCGTGATGGGAGTCATGATTTGTATCTGCTCCCGCTGAAAGATTGAACACCGAAAGTCATCATGAAAATTAGAATAGGAATGTAATTCATGAAACGCTTTAATGTGTCTTTGTTTTTACTGCTGGTACTGCTCTCGGAGGTTTTAGCAGGACCTCGTCAGGAAATTCAGAATCGGAAGTATTTATTCAAAGAGTTAGATCGCGAGATTCCGTATTCCGTATTTGTACCGTCAAATTATGACAAGTCGAAGAAAACGCCACTGGTGATGGTTTTGCATGGGCTGGGTAGTAGTGCCGCTCAGATTATTCGCTATCCAAATCTTGTCGAAGAAGCTGAAAAGCGAGGTTACATATTGGTGGCTGCCGAAGGAGTGAATAATCACGGTTGGTATGGTGCCTATGGAAAATATGGCGGAAGTCACAGGGGTGACCCGAAGAACCTCGGTGAACTCAGTGAAAAAGATGTGTTGAATGTATTGGAGATGGCTCAAAAGGAATTTAATGTCGATTCTAAACGTACCTACCTGATGGGCCATTCGATGGGCGGTTCAGGGACATGGCATTTGGGAATGAAGTATCCGGAGAAATGGGCGGCGCTGGCTCCCCTTGCGTCGGCTGGTACAAATCATGACTACGATATGAAGAAGCTCAGTGAGCAGGTGGCTGTGATTGTGGTGCATGGTGTCAAAGATGACTTGTGTTCCGTTAAAGTCTGTCGATTCAAGGTTGCTAATCTGAAACGTCATGGTGTAACTCACAAATATCTGGAATTCCCGAATGGAAATCATTTAAATGTAGCTTGGGAGAACTTTCCTCAGATCTTTGACTTCTTTCAAGAGAACGTCAAACAAGATAAGCAAGAGAACGTCAAACAAGATAAATAGTTAATACGTAAAGAGACCAGTCGTGACTGGTAGCACATAAATATTAGGAAATTAGTGAAATGGCGAAACTAACAGCAGTATTTGGATTCTTACTTATTGGTAATGGATTGTATGGGTACTTAGCAGGAGATTCAGCAAGTGTGACGGCATTGATTCCGGCTTTTGTCGGGATCGCATTGCTGTTGTGTGCGATTGGGTCGATTGCTAAGCCGGCTTTGAATATGCATTTGATGCACGTAGCAGCCTTACTTGGTTTACTGGGTTGTCTGGCTGCTTTAGGGCGTTTGATTCCCAGCTTCTCCGATGAAGAGGCCAAGGGTCTGGTTCAGGTGAATCTGGGATTGATGGCAGTATTATGCGGCGGCTATGTCTATTCGTGCATCCGCTCCTTTAAGGAAGCTGGTCGTCGACGTCGGGAAGCAGCAGCCATGGAAAGTTCCACAGCGGATGTACCGGCTACGGTAGAAGAGGAATAGTTGGATTTTTGACGGAAGTACAACAAGTTTAAAAGGCCAACCGAGAAAACCGCATACTTCGTTAGCCGTTAAGTGAGAAACTCTAAAGTGGTTCAAGCGTTTCTTAACTAATTATTTGGTGGGTTAAATATGCAAGAAGTGAATACACTTGACGAAGTTGTTGATCAAGATGAAGCAACCATCGAATCGTATGATGAGTATCAGCAGATCGTTGACACTATTGGTATGATCCCATCATTGCGAATGAAGGATAATGTGATCCAGGGGGTTGTGGTTAGTTTGTTTGCGATAATCGGTACGATTATCGGCTATGTTAGAGAGGAAACGGGGACAGGCGCATTGGCTGGTTTAGCCGGTGGTCTGATTGTCGGTATCATTCTGACGGGCGTCGTGTTGGCAATCCAGGGATTGTTCCGCTTTTTTAAAAAAGAGAAAAGCACCCCTAAAGTATTCTAGGATGTATTAAATCGCAGGCAAAATGAAGAGTTCTCGATCTGCGCCGACACAAATGTGACACAGTAGAGCGGTGCAGGGAACGGCCTGAAAAATTAAGACATAACTAATGCTTATTGGTACCGCGATTCTTATAATTAAGGAATACCGCCAACCGCATTCCCCTCGTGAGAAGATATGCTTGCTGTCACAAAACAAAGTCGCCGTACCGCGTTAAAGATGTGTTTGGGATCTGCCTTCGGTTTGTCATTAACCGATGTCCTTCAAGCCAATCCAAACGCACCGGCAAAGAGTATTATTCACTTAAACCTCAGCGGTGGATTTTCAGCTCAGGAATCTTGGGATCCAAAACCGGAAGCACCTATCGATTACCGCGGTTCTTTTGGCGTTGTAAAGACCGGAAACGGTTATCACTTTAGTGAAAACTTTCCTCGCATGGCTCAGATCAGTGACAAAATTACCATTGTTCGATCGATGCACTGCAAGATTCCGGACCATGGGCAAGCTACCTACCATCTATTTACCGGTTACTTGCCGACAACGGTCATTGATTACCCGCAGATGGGTTCTGTCGTCGCTCACGAGTACGGAATTCGAAATAATATGCCTCCGTACATTGCGATACCGAATCGAAGTAGCTTCGCTGGTGGTACAGGCTACCTAAGCAGTAAATTCGGTGTGTTCGAGCTAAACGCGGATCCTGGCGGACGAGGCGAATTTAAAGTGAAGGATCTATCCATTCCCGGCGGGGTCTCCGCTCGCCAATTTGAACGTCGAACAAAAGCCAGAGCCATTCTTGAAACCAGCTTACAGACCAAAAAAGTAGATGTATCTCAATTGGCGACAATGGGCCAGTTTTATGAACAGGCATACACACTACTAAATTCAGAAGCGACCCAAAAGGCGTTCACATTAGAAGGTGAGAGCGATGCTACCAAACAGTTGTACGGGCAGGATTACATTTTGAATTATCGCAACCAGCCGGCAGCAGTAGGAGCACGTCTCTTGATGGCTCGTCGCCTGGTGGCGGCAGGTGTGCGGTTCGTTTCTGTGGACTATGGTGGCTGGGATAACCACAATTCCATTCGCGATGCATACCTCGACAAAGGCCCGGCCTTGGATCATGCCATTGCCGGACTAATTTCGGATTTGGATCAAAGAGGTATGCTGGATGAAACACTGGTCATGGTGACTACCGAATTCGGACGGACGCCAAGGGTTAACACGGCAAGCGGTCGCGATCACTGGGCCCGCAGTTATAGTATGATGCTGGCCGGAGGCGGTATTACCCAGGGCCAGATTTATGGTGCTTCGGATGCAACGGCCAGTGAGCCGGACAAAAACCCGGTCTCGCTGGAGGATTTTCTTTGCACGGTGTACCACCAGCTTGGCATTGACTCCAACAAAGAGCTGCTGGCCTTTGGCACTCGCCCTATCGAAATCGTAAAAGAGGGCAAGGTCGTACAAGGACTGCTGGCCTAATGTCATTGCTCAAGCACGCTCTTATTCTCTGCTCAGTTCTATGGTTCCACATCGGTGCCGCAGATTTGCACGCTTTCCAGCGTCGTAACATTGAAGTCCTTACGCCGCGTAGTGGTCAGCAGGGCACACAAGTTTCTGTGATCATGCAGGGGCTAAACATCAAAGATGCTCGTGAAGTGTTATTCTATCGTCCTGGTATCAAGGCCATTGCATTTGAAAATCTACCGGACCTCGAGAATGGGATTGCCTTACATCACGGCGGTTATGTCAAAGAACAAGTGCGGTGCATTTTTGAAATTGCCGAGGATTGCCCGCTTGGGGAACACCCACTTCGCCTACGCACGAAAGACACTCTCACCTCGGTGGCTACCTTTTGGGTTGGTCCATTTCCAATTATTCCGGAACTGGAACGCGGTGGATTTGAAGTTACCTACAACGGCGGTAATACCATTGTCAAAGAGAGCAAGGAAGCCATCACATCGCCAAACGACTCGCTGGAAACGGCGCAGCCTGTTCCTATGAACCACACCGTCGCTGGTCAAATAAAGGTCGCACGCGAACTCGATCATGACTACTACTCCATTCAGGCAAAGGCGAAGGAAAGGATCTCAGTAGAACTCGATTGTGTCAGGTTATGCGACAAGGCATATGCAGAATCTGAATATGATTTGCTCGTGCGAATTCTCGATGAGGATGGAAGGGTACTCGCTTCATGCGACGACAGCGATTTACATGTTCAGGATCCAATTTTGAGCATCGCAGCGCCGTACTCGGGCACATACTTCATTCATATCCGTCAGCAGCTTTATAAAGGTGGGCGATGGATTTTCTATCGTGCGCATATCGGTAATTTCATGCGGCCGGTCCTCGCCTACCCACTTGGTGGTCAGGCCGGTACGACAGAAACTGTTCAGCTACTGGGAGACGGACTTGGGACCTATTCAGAGAAAATAACCTGGCCTACCAAATCTGGTGACTTCAGTTTTTATCCCGGCGCGTCAGGTGGGAAATCTCCTTCTCACCTGCCACTGCGTGTCAGTCCATTTCCTAATGCGTTAGAGGCTCAGATGGACCAAACGCACGAAGCGCCGGTGGCGCTAAATGGTGTGATTGCTACCGCCGGTGAAGAAGATGTGTTTAAAGTGTTTATGAAGAAGGGGGTGAAATACCGTATCCGTGTGTTTGCGCGAGGAAATGGTAGCCCCATTGATAGTAGTGTTTGGGTGCGACACATTGAGGAGCAGGATGTCGCCGTCTCCATTGACGATGCCACATGGATTGAGAGGGGCAAACCTGTAATCCCACGCGGGCTTCAGCGTCCTGAACTGCTGGATGGCTCGGCCAATCACACGCCACAGGATGACGGTATCCATTTGATCGGTATTCATGATCTGCGTGGACTCGGAGGCGAATATTTTGTTTATCGAGTGGAGATTGCTGAGGTTCGTGACACCATTCACAACCACACGGTCAGTTGGGCCAACGATCGTTTTGAAACGAATCGGACAGCCGGTTTTATTATTCCTCAGGGCAACAAATGGTCCGTCAATATTTACATCGCCGAGGAAAACGGGAATACCTACGATGGTGACTTGCAGCTAGTACCTGTGGGCTTACCTCGAGGTGTGAGAATGATCGCGCCTGATTACACATCCGGGATGAATGGAGTTCCCTGTCTGTTCGTCGCAGATGCTGATGCAGTACCGTCGGCACACCTGTTTCATATTTTATTGAAGCGAGTGGATGATGGTAGCTTTATTGATACAAGCAGTCAGGCGTATATCCCGTTTATTAATCACTCTGGTGGACGCAGTTGGCATCATGTCCACTTACAGCGTTATGCACTGGGAATCGTGGAATCCTCTCCTTTTACAATAGATGTTATCGAGCCGAACATTCCGATCTCGCAGGCTGGTGAATTACGTTGCAAGGTACGGATTAATCGAAATGAAGATTTTGATGGGTCCGTTGAAATGCAACCGGATTGGTTTCCACCAGGCGTTTCAACCGGCGGCCGACTGGAAATACCTGCAGGCGAGTCTGAAGCAGAGTTCGTACTGAGTGCTTCACCGTCGGCCAAGCCGGGGACCTATCGTATGACCATGAACGGACACACCAAGGACGGAGATTGGGAATCCGGAGTGGGTGTGCGGCGAGTGGCGTCAGGTTTCTTTGACCTAGTCGTGACTTCACCGTACGTGGCGATCAAGTTTCCCAATGGGACAATTCGGCGAAATCAAACAGCAGAATTGAAGTGCAAAGTCGAACACTTGCAGGCGTTTACCGGTACGGCCAGGGTTGCTTTACTTGGTCTGCC
>PAPJ01000010.1 GCA_002709045.1 Planctomycetaceae bacterium
GTTAATGAAGAGGGTAGAAAATTTCGCAAACTGACCGAAAAGGAATTTAACATTCCACTAGCCAAAAGACTGGGAAGTATTACTGTGGTCGACTATAACCGGGACGGATTAATCGACTTTATGGAAGTCGGCGTGATTGTCAAGGAAGGCTCTCACGGTTGGATTAATGGAGACCAGAGTACTGAGCGTGCAACAGAGAATCGTCTTTGGAAGAACTTAGGAGATTTCAAATTCGAGAATGTCACAGAACCAACCAACACGATTGGTCTTGGTACCGGAGCATTTTCAGCAGTTTGGTTTGATGCCAACGGCGACCAGTGGCCAGATTACATCACAGCTTGCGAATTCGGTCGCAATGACTATCTGCTTAACAACGGTGACGGTACTTTCAGGATGGCTGAATTACCCGGATCCCATGGCGGTTTCTCGATGGGCATTACCGTCGCGGACATCGACAATGACGGCTTTGGGGATCCCTATCTGGCGAATATGTATTCCAAAGCCGGTGAACGTATCGTTGGTAATATCCGGGCAGGACTTTACGAAAAATACGATCATGACATTGCGAAACAACTCGAGGAATTCGTCTCCGGAAACGAGCTTTATCACAACAAGGGTGACGGAACATTCAAACGCATAGGACGTGAAGTCGGTGTAAATGATGTCGGCTGGGCATACGGGACAGGAGCGGTTGACCTAAATGGTGATGGCTATCAGGAGATTTATGCGCCGGTTGGTTTCCAGAGTGTTACCGAAGACAAACCGGATGGCTGACGTTGCGTCTGGTTAGCTGTCGTGTCACAGCCTTTTAGTTGCACAACTTCAGTGCCCGAACTCCGCGATGTGGATGAAGATAACGGAGAATTTTGGGTGGGTAATCCATTCATGTTCTCTAATGTCAAAGAAAACCTTAGTGCCTATGAACGCAATGGATGTTTCCTTAACGATCAAAATGGATCGTTTCTGGATATGTCTTACCTCTCAGGCAGCGATAATCGTGGTGACTCGCGGACAGTCGTAAGTACTGATATTGATAAAGATGGGATGCCCGAACTATTCGTACGTCAGGTTGGCGGGGGCGCACTGGTTGTTTACAAAAACAACTTCCCAAAAACAAACTGGCTTACTATCTCTCTGCGTGGAGACAAAAGCAATTCAGCCGGCATCGGATCGAAAGTTATTATTAGAGCTGGTGATCTGATCGTGCAGCGTGAACTATATCCTGTGGTTAACTTCCTATCACAGGCACCGGCCAATATACACGTTGGCCTGCAAAATCATGCTAAAGTCGACTCCATTGAAATCTTCTGGCCATCCGGTGAAAAAACAACGCTCAGGGATATTGATACCAATAGACATTTACGTGTTTTTGAAGCTGATGGGCACACTGAATCCCTCTAGTCTTAAGCTCCACTGAAACAACGATGTCGGCTATAATGAGATTCTCAAATTTCGTCGTATGTCTCCACTAACAAGAGATGTGTAAATTTATTATTTGAAAATTAATTGCTTTTGTAACTGGTGATTTAAGATGACCAAACGCCGTATTCTGGTTCTCTCATTCGGACTCTGCATTGCAACTTTAATGCATACCGTAGTCTCTGCGCAGCAAGTCGACTTTGACAGAGATATCCGTCCAATCCTCTCCAACAACTGCTTCGCCTGTCACGGACCTGATGAAAATGCTCGTCAGGCCGAGCTTCGCTTAGATGACAAAGATAGTGTGTTTGCCGGACGGGACATTGCCCTCATTCAACCAGGTAATTCTGCTACCAGTGAATTATTCCGTCGAATTGCATCAACCGATGAAAACGAGATAATGCCTCCGGCAGACTTCCGTAAAAAACTGACGAGCCAGCAAATTGATTTAATAAAACGGTGGATTGATCAGGGCGCTGAATGGAAGCAGCATTGGTCCTGGACGGCACCGAACCGTCCTCAGGTTCCTCAGGCCGATCAAAAGGCGGTAGCTAATGCTGTCGACAACTTTATCTTCCAGCAACTCGAGCAAGACGGGCTGTCTATCAGTTCACCGGCAGACCGGGTAACTCTTATTCGTCGACTTAGCTTTGACCTACTGGGTCTGCCTCCAAGTACGGAAGAAGTTGCCGCTTTCGTAAATGACAAAGATCCGAATGCTTATTCCAGTCTGGTGCAACGTCTTTTAAAGAAACCTCAGTATGGTGAACGACTGGCCATGTATTGGCTGGATATTGTCCGCTATGCGGACAGTAACGGCTACCATGCCGATAAGACTCGTCAAATCGCTCCTTACCGAGACTATGTTATTAATGCCTTTAACTCCAACAAGCCCTATGATGAGTTTGTTCGTGAGCAGTTGGGCGGAGATTTAATGGAAAACGCCACCACTGAACAACAAGTTGCCTCAGGCTATAACATGTTGCTGCAAACGACAGACGAAGGGGGAGCTCAGGCTAAAGAATATTTGGCTAAGTACTCGGCTGACAGAGTAAGAAATACAGCCTCTATTTTTCTCGGAGTTACACTTGGGTGTGCGGAATGTCACGATCATAAATATGACCCGTTCACAACTCAGGACTTTTATAATTTTGCCTCATTCTTTGCTGATATTAACGAAGTCGGAGTTGGAAATGCACCGGCTTTCCCTGTAATCAACGGTATGCTTGCAGATCAGATCGCCGACAAAAACAAAACTGTTGCTGATAAACAGAACATCCTGAATACGTTATCCCGTGAAATTTCAGAGACACGCAAGCTATGGGAGACGGCCTTAAGCAAACAGTCCAATACCAGCATTATTGCCAGCAAGTGGCAATATATCGGCCCCATCAGTGCGGCCAGTTTTAATGAAGCTCATGACAAGTCCTTCGTGAATGAAAGTGAGGTTATCGATCTAAACGTTGCTGTCGGCGGCAGGAACTGGGCCGAGAAAGATTTTGCTGACGCAACGATCCATGCATTAGATCAAAGTCCAAATGCGGCACACTATCTACAACGCACTCTCTCTATCAAAGCTGCCTCTAAAGTTGAACTTAGATTTGGTAGTGATGATGGAATTCGGGTCTGGGTTAACCAAAAGGAAGTGTTGAATAACAAAGTTACCCGCGGTCCGGCAGCGGATCAGGAGAAGGTAACGGTTGAGCTTACCGAAGGTGACAATACACTGCTTGTTAAAATTTCACAGGGCGCCGGGGGGGCTGGATTCTACTATGCACATAACAGCAGCGGCATTCCGTCCGAAATTATGGCTATTCTTTTGAAGACTGAGCGTACCGAACCTGAACAAAATAAACTGTCGGATTACTATCGTGACAACAGTGCCGACTTGAAACCTCAACGTGATGAAATTGTTCAATTACAGCAGCAACTGGAAGAACTGAACAAGTCAGCCCCGCGCACTTTGATGACTCGCGTGCGTGAACCCCGTATGATTCGTGTACTACCTCGCGGAAACTGGATGGATGATTCAGGAACTGAGGCTTCACCGACCGTCCCGGGATTCATGAAGCCGCTGACGATTGAAGGACGCCGACCAAATCGTCTGGACCTGGCTAACTGGATGGTCGATCCCGATAACCCGCTAACATCCCGAGTCGTGGTAAATCGACTGTGGAAACTGTTTTTTGGTAGTGGACTGGCCGAACCACTGGATGATCTGGGAGCTCAGGGAACACGTCCCACGCATCCGGAACTGCTTGACTGGCTTGCAGTTGAACTTATCGACAGTGGTTGGGATCTTAAACACATTGCTAGCCTGATCGTTCATTCAAACACTTACCGTCAGGCTTCTACACTGACAGCTGAACTGGCCGGACTTGATCCATACAACCACAAGTATGCTCGTCAAAGTCAGTTCCGTTTAGAAGCCGAAATGATTCGCGATACTGCCTTATCGATTAGCGGGCTTCTGTCAGATAAAGTGGGCGGTTTGAGTGTGAAACCATATCAGCCTGCTGGTTACTGGAAACACATGAATTTTCCGAAACGGACGTGGCAAATGTCAGGGGGCAACGATATATATCGTCGTGGTTTGTATACCCACTGGCAGCGAATGTTCCTGCATCCATCACTGCTTGCTTTTGATGCACCTAGTCGTGAAGAGTGCACTGTGAGCCGACCTCGCTCAAACACGCCTCAACAGGCTTTAGTTTTACTTAACGATCCCACCTATGTTGAAGCAGCCCGCGCGTTTGCTGAACGTATTCTGGCTGAGGGTGGGGGGGACGACTCAAGCAAGCTCAACTGGGCATTTCAGACCGCTTTATCACGTAATGTGAATCCAAACGAGGCTAATGTTCTACTCACTGTACTGGCAAAACACCTGGAAAACTATAAGACGAATCCACAGACAGCTGACGAATATCTCAGTGTTGGTCGGCATGCGATTGCAGAAACTGTCGATAAAAGCGAATTAGCTGCATGGACATCAGTCGCTCGTATTATTCTTAACCTGCATGAAACAATTACCCGTAACTAAATTGTAGTTGCGGCTACAACATAATCCGGAGTTCATTTTAATGGCTAACAATTCGTTCTCATTGAACCGTCGTTGCTTTCTGGGGCAGGGAGCTCAGGGAGTAGGTTTTTATGCACTTGCGTCACTCTTCGGAAAGACGCGGGCAGCGGATGTTAAAGTCCCACGCTGGCCAGGCATCCTCGATGGAAAACTACATCGGGAAGCCAAAGCAAAACGAGTTATCTTTATGACAATGGCTGGTGGTATGAGTCATCTGGAAACTTTTGACAATAAACCAAAGCTGCGCGAACTTGATGGACAACCGATGCCAGATTCCTACACCAAGGGACAACCGATCGCTCAACTGCAAAATCGAGAATTGCGTTGTCTGGGTGGTCAGCACGAATTTAAAAAGCATGGCGAATCGGGCAATGAACTATCCGCAATCTGGGAACATCTGGGCAGCGTTGCTGATGATATTGCAATCGTTCGCTCACTAAAAACAGAAGCCATTAATCATGATCCAGCTCATACATTCATGAATACCGGGACCACCATCAGCGGCCGACCATCGATGGGATCATGGCTGACTTATGGACTCGGATCTGAAACAGAAAACCTGCCCGGTTTTGTAGTACTCACATCCTCCGGTGGTGGACAGGACCAACCTATTGCTTCACGACAATGGCACAGCGGATTTTTACCCAGTCGTTTTCAGGGAGTTCACTTCCATAGTCAGGGAGATCCTGTACTATATGTGAACAATCCTCCGGGTATCGACCGTGAAGGTCAGGGCGATATTGTTAAAGCAGTTCAGCAATTGAACCAATTCCGCGGCAATGTCGTTAATGACCCCGAAATTGCCACGCGTATTAGCCAGTACGAAATGGCCTTTCGAATGCAGGCGAGCGTACCTGGCCTAATGGATACGAGTGATGAAACACAGGCCACAATGGATCTTTACGGCACGAAAGGCGCTGACGGAACCTTTGCAGCCAACTGTCTGCTGGCACGCCGTCTGGCTGAACGTGGTTGCCGATTCATTCAACTCTATCATCGTGGATGGGATCACCACGGCAACGTAAAAGCTGCTAGTCAGAATACCGCCAAGCTAATCGACCAGGGTATTACTGCGCTGATTAAAGATCTTAAACAACGCGACATGTTCAATGACACACTGATCGTTTTCGCCAGCGAGTTCGGACGTACACCAATGGCGCAGGGAAGTGGGCGTGACCATCACATCAAAGGTTACTCTATTTTTCTGGCCGGTGGTGGAATCAAACCAGGTACGACGGTCGGTGCGACTGACGATCTTGGTTACAACGCCGCCGAAGACGTCGTAACGGTGCATGACCTGCATGCAACCATGTTACATCTACTGGGAATCGATCACGAGCGAATGACGTTCCAATTTCAGGGACGGGACTTCCGTTTAACAGACGTCCATGGAAGTCCGGTCGACAAGCTACTGGCATAATTTGAGCGCCAGCTAAGTTTTCAGAATATCCTCTATCACCCTGCCACCAACATCCGTGAGTCTAAAGTCACGTCCCTGATGAAGGTAAGTTAACTCGGTATGATCCACACCCAATGTCTTTAATACTGTGGCGTGCACATCATGTACTTCCACCTTGTCGTCCTGTGCATGAAATCCAAACTCATCGGTTGAACCGTAGACGGTACCTCCTTTGATACCACCGCCTGCCATCCACATCGTAAATCCATGCGGATGATGATCACGTCCCCAATTGGTACCGCCACCCTGAATTACCGGCGTCCTGCCAAACTCACCACCCCAAATAACAAGCGTATCCTCGAGCATTCCGCGCTGTTCCAAATCCCGAAGTAATGCAGCGATAGGTTTGTCCACGGCCGCGCACTGACTGGCATGTTGCATTGGCAAACTTCCATGAGAATCCCATCCCATGTCATACAACTGAATATACCGAACACCACTTTCCACCATTCGCCGAGCCAGCAGGCAGTTTTTTGCGAAGGATGGCTTTGCGTCTTGAACGCCGTATTGCTCCAATGTCGTCTTCGACTCTTCTTTCAAACTCGTAATTCTGGGAGCTTCCATTTGCATGCGAAATGCTAATTCGTACTGTTGAATTCGTGTCAGAATCTCAGAATCCCGGGTTATCCGAAACCTTTTTTCATTCATCCATCGCATCAAATCTAACTGACGCCGTCGATCGTCCCGGAAAATACCGTCCGGATTCTCTAAAAACAGAATAGGACTACCTGAGCTCCTTAATTCGACTCCCTGGTGTTCAGTGGGCAAAAAACCACTCGACCAATAACTGGTAAGCAGTGGCTGTCGCTTCACACCCGAAGTCATCACTACGTATGCAGGCATCTCTTCAGTAAGATTTCCAAGTCCGTAGCTCAGCCAGGCTCCGATTGTTGGCCTTCCTACTCGAGAATCCCCCGTATTGAGAAAATTTACAGCGGGGTCATGATTAAATACTTTACTATGCACTGAACGAATGACTGCCAGCTTATCAACCTGTGTAGCAACCTGCGGAAAAAGCTCCGAAACAGCAGTGCCCGAATCACCATACTTGTTGAACTTAAAGGGTGAGCCCTGCAAATTGGGCTGCGACGTCGATGAAGGAATCATGGCAAAATGAACGTCTTTAACGAACGATTCCGGAATGGGATTGCCACTAAGTCTGGTCAGTTCCGGCTTAGGATCAAATGTATCAACATGCGACGGACCACCCGACATAAACAAATAAATAACGTGCTTGGCTGTGGGCAATTTAGTTGATCCGGTTCCGGCCGCCAAACTATTTAATGCCGCCAAAGATAGGAATCCAGCCGTAGATCCCAGCATCGATCGTCGGCTGATTAAATGCTTCGTCATATCATTACTCCCTCGTCAAAGATTCGTCGAGGTTTAAAAGCACCTGCACAACCAGAAATAAAGAATCTGCTTTATTAGCGTTTACGTATGTGGTAAAGGCCTTAAGTTCCTGGCTATCAGGTTGACGTGAAAGTATTAACCGAAATGCCAAGTCAACACGTTCTTCTATAACTGACGAACTTTTACGGACGCGCTCAGCAATATCCTCTGCGTACCGCTGCATATTAAAATCATTCATCAACGCCAGTGCTTGCAATGGAGTATTTGTTCTGGAACGTCTAACTACACAACGCTCACGACTGGGGGCATCCAGGAGAACAGACATTGGGTAAGGTGACATACGCTGCCAATAAGTATAAAGAGAACGACGGTATTGCTCCTGCTCACTGGAAGTATCCCATGTACCGGCAGTTACATCTCGGTATTGCCCCACTCCCTCCGGTTGCACCGGAAAGACACTTGGGCCACCAATCTGGTCGTCAAACCACCCACTAGCATGTACCGCAATGTCTCGAATTTGCTCTCCGGATAATCTAAATCTCGAAGCACGACTCAACAAACGGTTCTCCGGATCGACCTCTTCACTAACCTTGTTGATGGACGATGTTTGTTGATAAACCGCAGAATTCAAAATCAATCGGTGAATATGTTTCATATCCCAACCACTCTGGAAAAACTCAACCGCCAGCCAGTCTAATAACTCCGGATGACTGGGATGCTCACCTTGCAAGCCAAAATCAGCAGGAGTTGCCACGATCCCATATCCAAAATACTGTTGCCAGATCCTATTAACGGCAACTCGCGCGACCAGTGGATTCTGCCTGTTAAAAAGTCCCCGGGCAAAAGTAAGACGATTGGTAGGTTTTTCATGTTCCTGTGAGAGAATAGCCGGAACTCCCGGATAAACCCGTTCACCTCGATTTTCAAAGTTACCCCGCACATGAACATAAGTTGCACGAGGATCAGCCAATTCATCCATCACTTGAACTTCAACAAATTGTGTCGACAATTTTCTAAGTGCCTGTTCATGCCGTTGAATTCTCCGTGTTCGTTCATCAAGAAAACTTGCCGTCAAATGCCGGTAGTACGCTAATAGATCATCTGAAAGTAAACCGCTAGCGAAGGCGTCGTGAATCTCTCGGTGCTTTGTTCTGGTAAAACCACTCAATTGCATTCCTGTCAGTGGTCTGCCGAATATCGCAAGATCCTTAATTTGACCCTCCAAAAAGAATTGGTTTGGGATGGAGGAATTATCATAACCACCTCCAATACTCAATGGCAGGGGAGATGCGGCAATGGAATTGACAAGTTCCCCTGTTAGTTCTGCCTTCTCGTCCAATACACCATCGACATATAATCTTAAAGATTTTCCGGCATCGTAACTGACAGCTACGTGATGCCATTGGTCATCATTAACCGGAATCGAACCATAAAGGACTGCTCCGCGAAATGGGTGTTGGTTCTGTGATAGCCAGACATAAAGATTGCCCGGTCTACTTTCCGGATCTTTTTGCCCACCAATCCCAAACACATAGGAACGACGCTCTGATTTCCAATCGTACTTACTGACCAGATCGGCTTCTGATTGCTTCGTTTTTATCCACATCCCAATGGAGAAACTGGCTGATATTTCCGGGGTCTCTTCTTTTCGAATGAGATGAGCTTTCGATCCTGTCAACGATAATTCATCAATCGCCAATGCCGGATTCTGAAATACCCTGATAGCTCGCGGATTATTACTCCAACGATGCAGTCTGGATAGGATTTCTGCTGGATCTTCTGTTCGAAATTGATCTATTTCCGATGGTGTTTTCTGCAAACGAGCGAGCTCTGATTTGTTGTAATTAATCAACCGTTTAACCGTAGGAGATAATACGTTAATCCTCGGACCATGAACCTCAAAGCGTTCTCCCAGATGCGGCACATTATTAAAAATGGCAAACAGTTCGTAATATTCTTTCTGAGAAATCGGATCATATTTATGATCATGACATTCGGCACATCCAACGGTTAATCCCAACCAAACCTTACCTGTTGTTTCAAGACGGTCAACAATTCCTTTGACTCGAAATTCCTCCTTGCGAGGATTGTTTCCCAGTGCCTGCATCGAATTTCGGTGAAAACCGGTGGCGATTAACTGGGATTCAGTGGGGGCATCCAGCATATCACCCGCTAGTTGCTCAATCGTGAATTGGTCATAGGGCATATTACTGTTAAAGGCGTTAATCACCCAATTCCTAAACAACCACATCGTCCGTGGTTTATCGGCCGCATGACCACTGGTGTCTGCATACCTCGCTGCATCCAACCAAGAAACAGCCTGATGCTCACCATATGAATTCTTTTGCAGAAAATAATCGACCCAACCTTCCCAGTCTCTTACCGATGACTCGTAGGCTTCCATTTCTTCCAATGTGGGTGGCAAACCGGTTGTATCTAAAGCGAGACGCCTCAAAAGGATCGAGCGATCTGCTTTCGGTGATGGTGATAGATCGTGTTCGTTTAACTTCTTCAACACAAAGTAATCGATTGGATTTCGGATCCATTTTTTTTGCTTGACCATTTCAATCGTGGGCCTTACAGGCGGAATGTAAGCCCAATGTCGAGTGACTTTGGCTCCGGTCAAAATCCAATTCTTAATCAGCAACTTTTCAGTCGCTGTCAACGCATCACCATGTTCCAGCGGAGGCATCCGATTCTCATCATTCGCGATAATACGATGCCAGAGGTGGCTTTCTTCTGCTGAACCGGGGCGAATAATTGCTTTGGGAACGTCCCGAATAAAAGGTCTGAGATCGTCTAATCGCAGGTTTGCTTGCCGTGTATTCTTGTCCGGACCATGACATGGATAACAATATTTGGTAAAAATCGGGGCAATATCGTTTGCATAGTCAACATCCACTCTATCCGCCCGTGCCGGGCAGATCCACAAGCAAAAAGATATGAACAGACAGAAGATAAAACTAAGGTTTGCCTGTTGATTCATAGTAAAATCCCAGGGTCGATGACAATCAAACTTTACTATAACAAATGGCTGAACCCTACAGCATCTTGTTGACGACAGAGCTTTAGCAGAATAGTCTGGAAAGTCCTACCTACGAGTGCGTATTTGCGACAATAACTTCATGAAGAATTTATGACCTCCGTCATGATGACGCTTTACCCCATCCGGGCACTCATGAAATCCTCCTACCCAATTACACTTTCGGCCTTGCTGATTCCCGCTTCTAAGGAGTCGGATAGTCCTCTGCTTCTAAACCAATACCCTGTCCGTCTGGGGCGAAGTGAATCTGCTGATATCCAACTGGATGACCGTTGGTTAAGTCGTAACCACTGTGAAATCGACATTACCGACGGTGAGTTAATCATCCGGGATCTAGGCTCTAAGCACGGCACCTATGTCAACGAATCTCAGGTTGATGAAATGACAATTGAATCAGGTGATGAAGTAAGAATTGGCATTACCCGGTTTGTAGTCAGGATACCAAAAGAATAGAATCAAACTATTACCTACAAGATCCTTAAAATAGGATCATCAGGAACCAATCAATACAGGATTCTCACCGTGGTTAAAACTGCAAGTACGATGCTGCCTCTTGGTACGCAAGCACCCGATTTTTCTTTGGTAAATGTTGATAGTCAGACTGTCTCTCTGTCAGATTTTTCCGGCAAACCAGCCTTACTGGTCATGTTCATCTGTAATCACTGTCCGTTTGTTAAGCACATCGCTGAAGAACTGTCGGCGTTAGGACGTGAATACCAGTCACGTGGAGCAGGCATTGTGGCGATCAGCAGTAACGACTCCACCAAATACCCGGAAGATTCACCTGAACAGATGGTGCACGAAGCTGAAAATCAAGGCTACCTGTTCCCTTACCTGTTTGACGAAGACCAGGCTGTTGCCAAAGCTTATAAAGCAGCCTGTACTCCCGACTTTTTTCTATTCGACGGTGATCAAAAGTTAGTTTACCGAGGTCAGTTGGATGCCAGTCGTCCGGGAAATGATATCCCGGTAACCGGAGTGGACCTGCGAACAGCAATCGATGCGGTACTGGCCAGTCAACCAGTTGCCGAAACTCAGATCCCCAGTATCGGCTGTAATATCAAATGGGTGGAAACGCAGGAACCTGAGTACTTTAATCCAAACGGAATCGATGGATAATTTTTAGGCTGCAATCGGAGATATTGTTGAGGAAGTTATCTTTTACGCGTTTCTGACCGGAAAGTCGAGGAACACTTTCAATGCTCCGTCCTGCCGTTGACTAAAGATATCAAAAGCTTCCTGAATATCTTTAAGCTGCATATGATGTGTGATAATCGGCGAAACATCTACACGACCTTCGGCAATCCATCGCATCGCCAGCGGAAAGTCAATTTCGAAGTCCGGCACGACACTTGCGTAAAGTGTGATGTTTTTCCAGAACAGCTTATAGAGACTGATTTCCTGTAGGGTCTGTGTTGGAACTCCAAAGAAGAATACACTTCCGTGTTCCTTACAAATCTCGAGGCACAGATTAACAACCTGTTCCCGATGCCCAACGCACTCGATGACCAAATCGGGTTTTTCTCCGCCCAGGATTTTCCGGACTTCAGCAGCCACATCTTCGTGACTTTGTTCCGCACTTACCTGCAACGTGTCAGTGGCTCCCATTTGAGGTGAAACCTTCAGTCGTTCGGCATTGAGGTCGACACCCACAATCTGACGGCAACCAAGCTGAGCGAGTGTGCAGTTCCACAATTGTCCCATGGGGCCCTGACCGATGACAGCAACGTTAAGTCCGAGCAAATTGGGTAAGCGGCGTGTGGCAAACAGAACAGTACCTAAAGGCTGAGCAAGCAAAGCTTCGCGAAGGTCAGGTCTGGTATCCACCGCAATCGCCTGTTTTTCGGTACAAATAAAACGTTCCTGTAAACCCATCTGAAGGTAAGGCACACAAAGAACCTGATCACCAACTTTAAATTTACTTCCGTTGGTATCAACAACCGTACCTATCATCTCATGTAAGGAATGACCAATCTCAGGTTTATAACCCGGGTTATCTGCTTCGAAATAGAGAAGATCTGAACCACAGAGACAGGCAAGCTCCGGTTGAAAAATAATATCCCCCCCTTCGCTTTGATCAAGCGTGGGCTCTTCAACATCGATCATCCGAATCTGTTTTCCACCGTAGATTTCTGCAGCTAACACAATCTCTTTCCTATTCGTCTTAATCGTCTAACATCAAGGCAAACGCCATACGCCTGCTTCAAATTCACCGTCGTTTCTATCCTTCAATCTACCTTTCCACGGAAGCCATTTACAGTACCACCTTCACTGATTCCCGCCTAAAGCCAAAGAACGAATCCGGACTTGGTATATACTATTACTTTCTATTCAGACCCGACGGTTGAGGGCACCCTCACTCGTCCTTGCAAAGTCATTAAAAATGTCCATTAAGATTCGCACCCTATTATCACTTCTGACTATTGTGCTCTTCAGCGGTCAAACCATGGCTCAAAAAGAAAAACTGTTCGAGACTATTCAGCAACGAGCGGACGGAGCATGGGAGCGGGCCAAGCAGATTTGGACCTGGGCCGAACCCGGTTATCAGGAAACCAAAAGTAGTCAGTTACTGGCCGAAGACCTCGCAGCAGCCGGTTTCAAAATCAAACGCGGCGTTGCCAATATTCCAACCGCTTTCACCGCCACGTATGGTGAAGGGAAACCAGTGATCGGGATTCTCGGAGAATTCGACGCGCTGCCTGGACTTAATCAGCAGGCTCTTCCTGTAAGAGGAAAACTACAAGATAGTGATAACAATTACGGACACGGGTGTGGTCATCACTTATTCGGTGTTGCTTCCGCAGAAGCCTGTGTGGCAATTGCAAAACAAGTTGCTGCCGGCACAATTAAGGGAACAGTACGATTTTACGGCTGTCCGGCAGAAGAAGGTGGCAGTGCCAAAGTATTTATGGTGCAGGCGGGACTTTTTAAGGACTGTGACACCGTATTGCATTGGCACCCAAGTAGTACAAACTCAGCCGGTGATCGAAGTACGCTTGCTCGTAATGCCGTGAAATTCAGATTTCATGGAAAAGCTGCCCATGCTGCAGGAGCTCCGGAACAGGGACGCAGCGCTCTGGATGCCGTCGAACTTACTAACTTCGCTGCTCAACTCTTACGGGAACACACACCTGACGGAACACGTATTCATCACGTAATCACCGCCGGTGGCGGTGCTCCCAATGTCGTCCCCGATTTTGCCGAAGTCTATTACTACATCCGTCATCCCAAGTCGAAGATTGTAAGAGATCTTTACGCCCGTTTGATCAAGTGTGCTCAAGCCGGAGCACTGGCAACAGAAACCAAGCTTGAAATCGACTTTCAAGGTGGAATCGTTGAAATCCTGCCTAACAATATTCTGGCTGATCTCACACTAAAGAACCTGCGGAATCTCAACACACTTAACTGGAATAACGAAGAAACTCAATTTGCCGTCCGTATCCAAAACACACTGGATAACCAAATTCCTCTGACATCAATCAGGGAAGTAGTCGATGTCAGCGGTACGATCGGTATGGGCTCGACCGATGTGGGAGATGTAAGTTGGGTCGTTCCGACGACAGGATTCAATACTGCCTGTTTCGTGCCCGGGACACCCGGACATAGCTGGCAAGCAGTAGCCTGCGGAGCTACAACGGTTGCTCGTAAAGGTATGCATTTGGCGTCAAATGTTTTAGCAGCGACAGCGTATGATCTGTTTTCATCTCCGGAGATTATGAGAGCAGCGCAGGCCGAACTGCGACAGCGACTTGGCGGACAACCTTATCAAACATTGATGGTACCAGGACAAAAACCTCCCCTGCATTACCGTAATCCTCCCCAACCCTAAATTCGAAATACTTTTCGATTCGCTTTGTTTTCTCGGCATTTCCAAACCCTCGTCAAATGCGAGAAAACATCTCTTATTGAGTCAATTTCTACTCAATCTTAGCTTACTACTATTAAAAACACCACTTTAGATAAGAATTTCTAATGTAGTGTGAGAAAACTATTAAATATGGAATAAATACGGTTGACGACCCTAATTTTCAAATATATTTTGAATGATTGGCTTTAAGTATTAGAGGCCTTTATACTACAAAACAAACCTTCAGGCGGTGCTGTTTCTTAGAAAAGTATCAGGTCTGATTTTGAAATAGGTCCGTTGTCATATGCAAATCCGTGCATTAAAGATTTTTTGTGACGTTGTGACGCGACGTAGCTTTTCCAAAGCCGCAGACGATAACGACATAACACAATCGGCTGCCAGTCAGGCCATTCACCAGTTAGAGAACTACTTTAGCGTTAAACTTCTTGACCGCTCAAAACGCCCCTTCGTTGTCACAGAAGAGGGGAAAATCTGTTTTGATCATTGTGTCAAACTATTACGTCAGTTCGAAGAGTTAGTTGCCCGGCTCAACAATGTTCACAGTAACTCCGTGGACACGGTCAAAGTCGCCTCTATTTATTCGGTCGGTTTGAGTTATATGAACGAATTCGTCCAGCGGTTCACTGAATTGAATCCGGACATCAATGTTCAACTGGAGTACCATCACCCGAGTGAAGTGTACAATCTGGTGAAATCAGGCGACGCCGATTTGGGACTCCTGAGTTTTCCAACTGCGACTCATGCTGTTGCTGTCATTCCCTGGCGGGAAGAAAAAATGGCGGTAGTTCTCGCACCCGATCATCCGCTGGCAACTGACAACTCTGTAGCCCTCACGGATCTCAATGGATTTGACATGATCGGCTTTGACCAAAACCTGCGTATCGGACAGGAAATTAACCGGGTATTGGCTGATGCCAGTACGACGCCAAATGTCGTCATGGAATTCGACAACATTGAAACACTCAAACGAGCCATTGAAATCAATGCCGGCTTTAGCATCCTCCCGGAAACTCATGTTCAACGTGAAATTGCTGCAGGCACTTTGGTAACGGTTCAGGTTCACTCTAATTCACTGGTGCGACCGGTTGGCATTATTCATCGTGAAAATATCAAACTGGGAGAAAACACCGAGAGCTTTATTGAGCTTCTAATGGATGACGCTCACCCGCTAATCAACACTCGTCAGAGTAAATCCCAAATACAACAATCTGATTTAAATTCACAATCTAAAGCTCTTCCATCAGTGAAATAAACCGAAATCGACGGGCAAGAATAAAACGATGACCATCAATAATATTACGAAATTCGGTTTACCTGAAAAGCAGGGTCTTTACGATCCTGCCTTTGAAAAAGATGCTTGCGGTGTTGGATTTGTAGCTCATATCAAAGGGCAACGCAGTCACCAGATTGTGCTGGATGCCAACGAGATCATGATGAATATGGAACATCGTGGTGCCTGCGGCTGTGAAGCCAACACAGGCGACGGGGCGGGTATGCTGACAGGCTTCCCTTACGACTTTATGCGGAAAGTTGCCCGCAAACAACTCAATACCGAGCTACCGGAAGAGGGACGTTTTGGCGCCGGTGTTGTCTTCCTGCCTCAGGACGACACTCAACGTGAAAAATGTAAGAAAATCGTCGAACAAATTATTGCCGAACAAGGACAAGTTCTGGTTGGCTGGCGAACTATCGAAACCGACCCGACCGGCGCAAATATCGGGCCCACAGCTTTATCCGCAATGCCCGTTTTTGAGCATTTAATCATTGCCGCGAATGACGGGGTGCAGCACGAAGATTTCGAGCGCCAGCTCTATATCATCCGCAAGCGTGCCAGCCATGTCCTGCGAAGTGATGATTCGATGAGTGAATCCAAGCTCTTCTACATTTGTTCATTGTCAGCAAACGTGATGATCTACAAAGGCATGATGACAACCTATCAGGTTGTGCCATTTTTTCTCGATTTACAGAATGATGATTACACCACGCATCTGGCAATGATTCACTCACGCTTCTCCACCAATACATTTCCAAGCTGGGATCGTGCTCAACCCTGTCGATTCATGGCTCACAATGGTGAAATCAACACACTTCGCGGAAACGTTAACTGGATGTCAGCGCGGGAAGGCGTTATTAAGACGGAACAATTCGGCGATGACCTGGAAAAACTTTTTCCCATCATCGAAGCCGACTGCTCAGATTCAGGTAATTTTGACAATGCGTTGGAATTCCTGTTAATGTCCGGACGCACACTTCAGGAAGCCGTCATGATGATGATCCCCGAAGCCTGGCAAAAGCACGATACGATGAGTGAAAACAAACGTGCTTTCTACGAATACCATAGTTGTCTGATGGAACCCTGGGACGGACCGGCATCGATCGTATATACCGACGGTAAATACATCGGAGCAATTCTTGACCGTAACGGACTACGCCCCAGCCGCTTCTATCTGACTCATGATGATCGCGTGGTAATGGCCAGTGAAGTTGGTGTGTTGAAAATCGATCCTGCCAACGTCAAATACAAAGGACGCCTACAGCCCGGGCGTATGTTCCTGATTGACTTTGAAGAAGGACGGCTTATTCCTGACGAAGAACTAAAAGAGGGAATAGCAAGCCATCTGCCCTATGCTCAATGGTTGAAAGAAAACCGAATTCAAATCGCAGACCTAAATCCAAAGCAGGATCACAAATCATTTCAGCAGGATTCTTTACTGGCCCGTATGCAAACGTTCGGTTACACCACCGAAACCATGCAGTTCATGCTGATTCCAATGCTGCATCAGGAACGAGATCCTGTTGGATCTATGGGCAATGACGCCGCGCTGGCTTGTCTCAGTGATCAGCCACGCATGATCTATGACTACTTCAAACAACTCTTCGCTCAGGTAACCAACCCAGCCGTGGACTCCATTCGTGAGGGCATTATTATGTCACTCGAATGCTACATTGGCCCCGAAAAGAACCTCGTTGAAACAACGCCTGAACACGCCAATCGCCTGCTGCTTCCCCATCCGATTCTCACTAATGAAGAACTGCACGCGATCTCGAACATGGATCATCGCGGTTGGAAATCGAAGACTGTTGATATTACCTATCCTCGCAGCGAAGGTGCTGAAGGTCTCGCACCTGCACTGAACCGAATCTGTCAGCAAGTCGAGCAGGCTATCACCGATGGCTATAGTATTGCCGTTCTTTCTGACCGGGCAGTTAATACAGATCGGATTCCTGTTAGCTCGCTACTGGCAACCGGTGCTGTCCACCATCATCTGGTCAGCCAGGCCAAACGAACCCAAATTGGGCTGGTTCTTGAATCGGGCGAAGCTCGTGAAGTCCATCACCACTGTCTGTTGATTGGTTACGGTATCGACGCCATCAACCCTTACCTTGCATTCGAATCACTCTGGCAGGCACGGCGGGATAATCTTCTCAACGATAACATCGTGGACGATGACAAAGTCGTGACGTTGTACAAGAAATCTGTCGCTAAAGGCATACTTAAGGTGATGGGTAAGATGGGGATCTCCACACTGCAATCCTACAAAGGCGCTCAAATCTTCGAAGCAATTGGTCTTCAGGATGAAGTGGTCGACCGTTGCTTTGTTGGTACAGCAAGCCGGGTACAAGGGGTGAACTTCAGCATTCTGGCAACAGAGACTGTACGTCGTCACAATCTTGGATATCCGGAACGCGAAGATGAAGGTCTGCCAATCCTCGCGAATCCCGGTGAATTCCACTGGCGAGCCGAAGGGGAACGCCACGCCTGGGATCCATCCTCAATTGCCAACCTGCAAATCGCTGCACGCACGAACAGTCGTGACGACTACTGGAAATTCGCCAAGCATATTAACGATGAAGAAAGAAAACGTGCGTCGTTACGAGGCCTGCTGGAGTTCAAATACGGTACCAACGGTAAAGCAATTGATATCGAAGAAGTTCAGCCCGTCAATGAAATCGTACAACGATTCGTGACTGGTGCTATGAGCTTTGGTTCGATTTCTGCAGAATCTCACGAAACGCTTGCCATCGCCATGAACCGGCTTGGTGGCAAGAGTAATACGGGAGAAGGTGGGGAAGACCCTGAACGATTTACACCATTGGAAAATGGGGATTCAAAACGATCCGCGATTAAACAGGTCGCCTCGGGTCGATTCGGAGTAACTATCTGGTATCTGGCCAATGCCGACGAAATTCAAATCAAGATTTCACAAGGTGCCAAGCCTGGCGAAGGGGGTGAACTTCCCGGACGTAAAGTGGACAATAATATCGCTCGTATTCGCTACTCGACACCAGGTGTAGGGCTTATCAGTCCTCCACCTCACCATGACATTTACTCCATTGAAGATCTGGCGCAACTAATTCATGACCTAAAAAATGCCAACCCCAGTGCACGGATCAGTGTAAAGCTGGTCTCTGAAGTTGGTGTCGGAACAATTGCTTCGGGTGTTTCAAAAGCGCATGCCGACCACATACTGATCTCAGGACACAACGGCGGTACTGGTGCTTCGCCGCTGACAAGTATTAAACACGCCGGTCTGCCATGGGAATTGGGAATTGCTGAAACACACCAAACATTGGTAATGAACGATTTGCGTAGCCGAACGATCCTGCAAACTGACGGCGGTTTGCGAACAGGTCGCGATGTTGTTATCGCTGCACTCTTAGGCGCTGAAGAATTTGGTTTCTCCACTGCACCACTGATTACACTCGGCTGTATCATGATGCGTAAATGTCATCTCAATACCTGTCCGGTCGGGATCGCAACTCAGGATCCTGAATTACGAGCAAAATTTAACGGTAAACCTGAACATGTGGTGAACTATCTTTTCATGGTGGCTGAAGAAGCTCGACAGATTATGGCTGAGCTTGGCTTCCGTACCATTGATGAAATGGTCGGTCGCGTGGACTGTCTAGAAACAAAGGCCGCCATTGAACACTGGAAAGCGGATGGTCTGGATCTTTCATCGCTACTGGCTCCTGCACCAAAACCACATGATGATGTCGATATTATCTGTACCATCAAACAGGATCACGGTCTGGAAGAAGCATTGGACAACCAACTCATCGAACTGGCCAAGCCTGCGATTGAAAATCAGGAATCCGTTTCCATTGAACTTCCAATTGTGAACACCAACCGTACCGTGGGTACGATGCTCAGTCATACTCTGGTTACAGCTATTGGTGGTAACCACCTGCCGGATTCCACTATCAAAATCAAGTTTAATGGTTCAGCCGGGCAGAGTTTCGGGGCTTTCCTCGCTCAGGGAATCTTCCTGGAAATTGAAGGGGACGCCAATGACTATGTTGGGAAAGGCCTATCCGGAGGTCGTATTGCTGTCTATCCGCCAGCCAATAGTACCTTTAACCCGGCAGATAACTTTATCAGTGGTAATGTTTGCCTCTACGGTGCCACCGACGGGGAAGCATTTTTCCGCGGACAGGTTGCCGAACGTTTCTGCGTAAGAAACTCAGGTGCCCGCACTGTCGTGGAAGGTGTGGGAGACCACGGTTGTGAATACATGACCGGCGGACGAACAGTAATTCTTGGTTCGACAGGTCGAAACTTTGCAGCCGGGATGTCCGGCGGCATCGCCTATATCTGGGATCGCGATGGCGACTTCAATCTGAAGTGTAACCTGGAGTTGGTCGAACTGGAAAAAGTTGAAGAAGCGGATGACATTGCTGAAGTTCGTGAACTCATTGAAAAACACAAACAATACACCGGTTCAACCGTTGCTGAATCTGTGCTGGCCGACTGGGATAACTTCCTCAGTCAGTTAGTTAAAGTCATGCCAACTGACTACAAGCGAGTAATGGAAGAGCAGAAATCAAAGCAGACTGTTGAAGCCGGCTAAATGCCTGTTTTCAGAACCTTTGATTTTTAATTAATAAACACCCCCTGCCGAATCAGGAATCATAAAGGAAATTACGGTAAGCACTAATGGGAAAACCAACTGGTTTTAAGGAATTCCAACGCGAGACGATTCCATATCGTCTGCCGCTGGTTCGTATAGATGACTATCAGGAAATCTATACCACACCCTCCGACGAACACCTGACCACTCAGGGCGCTCGCTGTATGGATTGTGGAGTTCCATTCTGTCAGTCCACCACTGGTTGCCCAATCGACAACTTGATCCCCGAGTGGAACGACCTGGTCTATCATGGGCGTTGGGAAGAAGCGCTCGATCGGTTGCAAAAGACAAACAATTTCCCTGAGTTTACTGGGCGAGTTTGTCCTGCTCCGTGTGAAGGAGCCTGTGTGCTGGGGATAACGAATCCGCCAGTCACAATCAAAAATATTGAAAGCACTATCGTTAACCGCGGATTTGAAAACGGGTGGATCAAACCTGAACTACCGGAAAGCCGGACTGGCAAAAAAGTTGCTGTCGTTGGGTCGGGTCCTGCCGGACTCGCAGCTGCTGACCAACTCAACAGTGTCGGTCATCAGGTAACTGTCTATGAAAGAGCTGACCGTATTGGCGGTTTGCTGATGTACGGTATTCCAAATATGAAGCTGGAAAAGAACGATGTCTTGCGGCGTATCGGCTTGATGGAAGAAGAAGGCATCAAATTTGTCACTAATACCAATGTCGGTGTCGATGTTTGTCCTAAAGAATTGATGGATAACAATGATGCTGTTCTGCTGGCGACTGGTGCTACCAACCCGCGAGACCTACCAATTCCCGGGCGTGCATTCAATGGTATATATTTCGCGATGGAATTCCTTACAGCAAATACCAAAAGTCTGATGGATAGTAATCTGCAGGACAGTAACTACATTTCCGCCCGAGACAAAAAGGTTGTGGTGATCGGTGGGGGTGATACTGGTACAGACTGTATTGGAACATCTTTACGTCATGGTGCCACGAGCATTGTCAATCTGGAAATTGTTCCTCGTCCACCAGAAGGCCGGGCTGATAACAACCCCTGGCCTCAGTGGCCACGCGTTTACCGCGTGGATTACGGTCACGAAGAAGTGGCTGCCAAATGGGGAGAGGACCCGCGTGAATATTCTGTCGAATCTGTCGAATTCATATCAGACGAAAATGATAACGTCAAAGCAATTAAAGTCGCTCAGGTCGACTGGACCAAGCCTGTTGAAAATGGCCCTCCATTCTCCCGTGTGAAAGGTAGTGAACAGATCATCGAAGCCGACCTTGTGTTACTCGCTATGGGATTTCTTGGTCCTGAACAGTATATCCTAGAAGCCTTCGGGGACGGTGTCGAAACGGATGCTCGTAGCAACTATAAAGCAAATCACGGTAAGTTCGAAACCAGCGTAGAAGGCCTTTTTGCCGCGGGCGACTGTCGCCGGGGCCAATCGCTTGTTGTCTGGGCAATTAACGAAGGACGGGGAGCAGCCCGATCCATCGATGGCTACCTCATGGGCACCAGCACCTTACCTGCACCAGGAACGACCATGGGAAGTCCGCTACAGCCAAGCTAGTTTTTAAATCATACTTGGCGCTGTCTGTTTTTTTACTTAACCAACGTAAAATAAGTCCAAGTCGAAATACCGTTCTCATTTTTTGTTTCCTTGAATTGTTGTCGAGAGCGAGACATCTGCCCATAATACGACTACCTGCCAAGCAGGTAATTGTTCACTTCTCTGAGTTTTAAAATTGATGTCCAGTCCTGCTGATTCACTGATCTCTCTAAAAAATGTTACCAAACGTTATGGCCGTTTCCTTGCACTGAATGATATCACCGTCGAACTTCCCAAAGGTGTTATTGGCTTGCTAGGTCCTAACGGAGCTGGAAAAAGCACACTGATCAAAACGTTACTGGGACTTGCTTCTCTCACTCAGGGGGAGGCACAGATTCTGGGCTACGATGTCATTCCTAAAAACTATGGCGTAATTCGTCGTAATATTGGTTATATGCCTGAGGATGATTGTTTTATTGAAGGCATTGCCGGGGTGGAGATGGTTCAACTGGCGGCACAATTGACCGGCTATCCTCCCCTTCATTCTCTTCAAAGAGCTCATGAAGTATTAGATTTTTGCGGTACTGGGCAGGAAAGATATCGGCAGGTGGAAACGTACTCTACCGGGATGCGACAGAAACTAAAGTTCGCACAAGCTATCGTACATTCACCTCAATTACTGATTCTGGATGAACCAACCAGTGGTCTCGACCCAGAAGAACGCTTAGCAATGCTTAAACGTATTGAGTTGCTTGGTGAACGCACCGACATGTCTGTTATGATTTGTACGCATATTCTGAAGGATATACAACAAATCTGTGATTATGCAGCTGTACTGGTGGATGGCACGATTCCGGTCGTTGAGACGGTCGAAAATCTACGTCGCCCACCTACACCTTCCTATCAGATTATCATTGCAGGCAATACCGAAGTATTCTTGGAAATCGCTCATCAGAATAACGCGACATCTTCTGTCAATCAGGTTGGTGTCATCACGCTGGCTTGTCCCAATGGCTTGGAGGAAAAAACCATCTGGGGCTGGGCTAGAAAAGCCAATGTTGGAATCCAAAGTGTGGTTCCGGCAAAAGTAAGCATGGAAGACGTATTTATTCAGATCGTACATGGAGCTCAACATGGCAATTAACGATCTAGGATACCGAAAATGGGGTTTAGAACCCAAAAATAATAGTCATCAATGGAGAACGATTGCTGCCTTTGGAGTGCGTGTAGCCTGGAGAAGCACGTGGCTAAAACGAATTTTCGTAATGGCCTGGATCCCAATCTTTCTCATGGGAGCATATCTTTTTGTTATCGAGCAATCAATTCAAGACATCGATTCAAACGACTTGCTTAAAAGTCTAGGACGAGGTTTTGTAACAAGCATTGTTATCGAGCGTCCAGAAATTCGAAATTTGTTAGAAATTACCCAATGGAGTAAACATTCTAATTCTCTCAACAAATTTTTAGATAACATTTTTAATGGTCAAGACACAGCTGAAGAAATTTCGCCAAAATCCCTGCCAAGCAATCCGCGTCTTCGGCAGTTAATGCAAACAGGGATAACCTTCGAGGTTAAGGATTTGGAATTCGTCATAAACCTGACGGACGAGCAAATTCAAAAAATTCCTGAACTGATCAATCTCAACTCATTCCAACAGTTAAGATCGTTGATGCCAAGAAATAGAAGAGGACCTCCTATTCCTTTATTTAAGCAATCCGTAGAAGACATCAAGTATGCTCAGTCTGTTGCTGTTGAATTAATTGAGTATGACAACGATGGGAACGAATTTATTGACTTCAAAGAATTAGTGAATTATCTACGTCCTACACTTTGGTCAGAAGTGCTTTTTCTGTTCTTCCGATTACCTCAAGCATTTTCCGTTGTCCTCGTTATAGGAATGGTCGCCCCAAAACTAATCAGTCGTGATATGAAGAATCGTGCCTTTCTGCTGTATTATTCTCGTCCCATCAAACCCTGGCAGTACTTGCTTGGTAAGTGTGCTATTATCTGGGCCTTTTTAGTCGGCCTCACAACTCTTCCAGCTCTCATGTTGTACATACTTGGTTTATCTTTATCGCCAGACATCACTGTATTTTTTGTTACCTGGCAATTACCTCTCAAAATCATGCTGGCCAGTGTCATCCTCTGTGTACCTACAACTCTGTTCGCGCTCATGTTAAGTTCGCTGACAAGAGAAAGCCGAATCGCCTCATTCAGTTGGTTTTCAGTCTGGATCATGGGGTCTGTGGCTTATTTTATTATGACTATTGTAGAAACGGCGAGAGCTCTGCAACAACAAACCAATGTCCCAAGTGAACAAGCAAGAATCGCAGGAGAAACATTTGCAGAGGGAAAATGGGCCTGGCTATCACCAATGCAAACTCTGGGAAACTTACAATCGTGGGTTTTCGGTATAGAAAGAGAATTTGGAAGTCTCACTATTTCTTTTTTAGCTGTAGGTTTGATCAGCGTAATCTGCCTGCTGATTCTAAGGTGGCGCATTGTTTTGCCTATTAGGGTTTAACTGAGTAAAAAACATGTTGCAAATTGAAGCTCTCACAAAACTCTATGGTATCGTTATCGGTGTAAACGATATGACTTTAAATTTGCCCAGTGGAGCCTATGGTCTTCTTGGACCAAATGGGTCAGGGAAAACAACATTACTCAACATTATCACTGGTCAGCTAAAGCCCACGGTTGGAAAGGTCACGGTCCTTGGCCAACGTCCCTGGAAAAATGAAGATCTCAGAAAACGTATTGGGTTCAGTAGTGCGCTCGATATCCTGCAAACAAGAACAAGCGGATTGGAGTGGGTAGCACTGTATACCGAAATGCTGGGATTCCGACACAAAGTTGCTGTTGATATGGCTCACAAGGCACTGGATCGTGTCGGACTTTCCAACTCAGATCGTATTCGTGGAATTGACCAATATTCACGAGGGATGAAACAGCGTTGCAAGGTGGCACAGGCAATTTCTCATGAACCGGAAATCCTACTGCTCGACGAACCCTTTTCCGGGCTGGACCCCATCGCCCGTTATGAACTCACCAATATGTTAACTGGTTGGGTTCAGGAAGGTCGGGGAGTTCTAATATCCAGTCATATCCTCCATGAACTGGAATCGATTTGCGACAGTTTCCTGCTTATGATGACAGGTCGATTGCTGGCATCCGGAACGATCAATGAAATCTATGATTTAATGACCAACGTACCTAAAAACGTATGGATTCGAACACCACATGCGCCCCAACTTGCGGTGGCATTACAAGCATTAGAACATATTTCATCTATAGGATTCCATGATGATGAACAGGGAATCGATATCACAACGCTTAATGCAAATATGCTTTATTTGGAGCTACCAGTCATTTTGGCGGAAAAGAATTTAAGCATCTTGGAAATGCAAAGTGAGGATGACTCACTGGATTCTGTCTTTGAAAAACTGATGCAACTGCATCGGGGAGAAGTATAAGGAGACAAATCGATGATGATTTTACGGGTTAGTCTTACTATTTATCGCTATGAACTAAAAAGGTCATTTAGTTTTGGTGCCACTTTACTTTGGCTTTTGGTAATTGTTTTTCCAACATTTCTACAAACTCTAATCGATCAAGGCTCATCATTACCTGAAGAATACTCCGGAGTGTTGCTTGTATGTATGATTCCCGGAGCCGTTTGTCTGATGACGATTCTTAATACCATGGCTCCGTATTTGAATACAGAACTGGAAGGTAATACATGGCCCTATATTGCTGTCCGTCCTCATGGCAGAACCGCTCTGATGGCTGGTAAATATTTAGTGGCTATTACCCGTTCTATGATTGCTGGCTTCTTAGCAATCGCATTGGTGTTTCTATCAACAAGTCTCAACCAACTTAATCGAGATGTACCACCACCAATTGTTCCGGCGGAAGCAACCGCTGATAACTCGGAACAGACCGCATTAGCCAATCTCCATCCTGATGTTAATGATAAAGTCACAATTATTAACGTTGAAAAAGATGTGCCCTATCCGCTTTGGCTATCACTAGTCATCCTGGTTATTCTCAGCAGTTTCTGTTACAGCGCGCTCTTCTGCCTGCTAGGGACAATCATGCACAAACGCCCCATGGTACTGGCAATTATTTACACCTTACTGGTAGAAGGAGTAATTTCATCCCTGCCGGCAGTGGTAAATGCTTTTACCATCAACTACTATCTGCGAAGTATTTTCCTACGTTTGATGGGATGGGAATTGACCGATTTACCAAATATACTTTTCCTCAATAATCCAAACAGTTTTAGTCAAATGAGCACATTCGGAGATTTAATTTGTCTGGGAATACTCTGCTCAATCTTTCTGTTTGCCGCCAACATCTTGCTGCGAAATCGTGAATATCACGTTGGTGAAACGCTGTAAAACGCTAGGACTCAGTTTCTTCTTTCGTAAACTTGCGAGCTTTCAGGAAAGTAATAACGGCCGCTATATTGAGCACTACCAAACATGCTCCGACAAGCCATGAAACTACGGTATAACCATCTTCAATGGCATTAAACAGCCAGCCTGCCAATGGCAGATGTAAGGTGCAGAGAACCGCAAAGAGAATAATGTACCGTCGCTCAGCTAACGATTCTTCCCGTATGACCGATTGGATAGCAGCTACACTACGAGATTCAGGAATTGGCTCAGCGGGCCCTTTCTGTAGTCCTGCTCTGGTTCTTAAGGAGACTGTAATTTCCCGGTTACAAGAGGGACACTTTCCAGGGATTTTAAATACTGTCGAATTACAGTACGGACAGACGTTGCGCACTTCGAATTCCTGAACTGCTTCGAATAAACCACCAACCGCTGCGGCCTTTACCCACTTTGCATCATCTTTGCGGAGCAGCGTCTCAGACGTGACCGCACCGCTACTAACCAGGTTCTTAAGCTCGGAGTTAGAAATAGGTCCTGCCTCCGCACCTTTTTCAGTTTGGTAATACCAATCTGTCATTATTCTTTAATTACGCAGTCGTTAATTGTTTGAAATGGATTGCCATATTAACTGGTTTTCAGAAACTGGCAATCACCCTAACTCCACAGTCTGTTGAAATTCAGGTATTGCCACCTCCAGACCATATGTTCTGGATATCATATCGGACAATTTCACTGCAGCCTCTTCATCCCCGTGACATAAAAACAGTTTTTTCGGTGGCTCTTTGAAATGACCGACCCAATCCATCAACCCTTGTTGATCAGTATGCCCTGAGAACCCCGACAACTGGACTATTTTGGCACGTACATCATACTCACGTCCATGAATACGAACCGGATTTGTACCGCTTGAAATCACGCGGCCTAACGTTCCATGAGCCTGATATCCAACAAATACGATCGTACTGCGTTCGTCTGATATATTGTTTCGCAAGTGATACTTGATACGTCCGGCATTACACATTCCCGAAGTCGACATAATGATGCAGGACTGATTACATTCATTAATTTGCTTGGACTCGTCACGCGATCGACAGAGCTGCATTCCCGGGAAATCCAGAATCGACTTACCGTCAATAATCATGTCCCAGGCATCCTGATCAAAACAGTCCTTAAACTTACTAAACACCTTGGTCACATCAACAGCCATCGGACTATCAAGGAAAACTGGAATAGCTGGAATCCGTCCGTATTGATTGAGCCGGCTCATGTGATAAATCAATTCCTGACTTCGTTCGACAGCGAATGTTGGAATCACCACATTTCCACCACGCTCGATTGTTTCGTTCACCACTTTTGCCAGCTGATCCTCACAATCACCATAGTCTTTGTGATTGCGATCTCCATAGGTCGATTCCATGACGACATAATCTGCCTGCTCAAACATCGTCGGGTCACGAATAATCGGTTTATCCCATTGCCCGATATCTCCTGAGAATATAACCTTCCGTGTCTGACCATTCTCATGCACATCGATTTCGAGCATTGAAGAGCCGAGAATATGTCCGGCTTCCATAAAAGTCACATCAAAAACACCACCCCCTAATGGCTGGGGCTGGTTGTAAGGAACTGCCTGAATCAGCGGCAATGTCTTTTCAACATCCTGTTCCGTATAGAGTGGAACAACTTCATGTGGTGGAGTTCTCCCCTCGCGCTTATGACGTTTCCTTTTTTGCTTCGCATCTTCTCCCTGAATCTTGGCGGCATCTCGCAACATAATATCTGCCAATTCCGCCGTGGGACGAGTCATCACCAACGGAGCATCCAGACCTTCTGCAACTCGCCGAGGCAACAAACCAATATGATCAATATGAGCATGCGTCAACACCATGGCATTAATTGAACTTGCTTCAATTGGCAGTGGTTCCCAGTTGCGACCGAGAAACTTTCTTTCCTGATACAGACCACAATCAATCAGCAATCGCTGACCAGCAGCCTCTAAACAATAACAGGAACCTGTGACCTGTCGGTTGGCTCCAAGAAAGTGAATCTTCATGACTAAATAATCTCCATCAATCGCTGCGTTCACCCGGGTCAGAAGGATCCTATCACGCTATAACTCCGGAGGCCATAGGAGAACACTTCCACCAACCATTATTGTTGATTGCTCCAACGCTTTTCAAATCGAGCCCGTACTCTTAACACTGCGCGTTGAATACTCCGCCGATTCATACCTGTCTGTTGAGCTATTTCTGCTAACGTCCATCCGTGAAGTTTCATGTCAATAATCCTGGCTTCTGACTCACTTACTTCACTCAGCATCTGCCTGATAAAAACCTTATCAATCCATTGCGTGCTTTTAGTTTTAGCATGATAGGCGGATTCAACACGTTGCGTCCGGTCATCCGCAGGAATATCAAAACGAACTTGCCTCCGTACGTCTCGCTTCTCCAAATCAAGGTAATCTCGATGAACCTGTTTAAGCTTATTAAGAAGTATTGCTTTCAAGTATCCCCGAATTCGTTTTCGATCCCATTGCGTCAGAGCACTTTGCTGTCTTGTCCAGGCTGACTTCCAGGCCATCTGAACAATATCCAAAGCATCAATTTGGCTGGGGATATTACGGCTTTTGAGCACACGTGCCAATTTCATTAACTCGTCCGTAAGTTGATTGCAAAATGAGTTTGTCATATCCTCGACTATCGATTCCATGGCTTTCGTCCTTGAAATGAAACACTAGTTTTATTTGATGAGAAATTGATATCAAATAAATCCAAAATTACCTAATAATTGGTGTTTTTAAGGCTGCCACCACCTCTTCTTATCAATTGTCGTAAGTTGCCTTTCTGGGTATATTGGAAGAATAGAAACGATAACGTTTTTTAATCCCGCCATACTTATCAAAGGGACGTTGATACTGTGTCAATTCGATACTTAAGTTCAGCCCTTATTCTGATAATTGCCAGTCTCTGGAATATCGCTACGTTGGCAGATGACGAAGCAACTCCTGACGGAACAGGCATCAGTTATTACAAGGACATTCGTCCGATTTTCCAGAGTCACTGTCAGGGATGTCACCAGCCTGCCAAAAAAGGTGGTGAGTATGTCATGACTGACTTTTCTATGATGCTCAAAGGTGGAGCGTCTGAGGAAGCAGCTATCATTGCCGGCAAGCCGGATGAAAGCTTCCTGATCAGCCTCATCACTGAGGTCGATGGTCAAGCTGAAATGCCGAAGGGTAAAAAACCTTTGTCGAGTGTCGAAGTTGACTTGATTCGTAAGTGGATTGAGCAAGGAGCTAAAAATGATGCTCCTGCTTCGACCCAGCTTAAATATTCAATGGATAATCCTCCTGTATACAGTGCAGCTCCCGTTATTACTTCATTGGATTTCTCATCTGATGGAAAATATCTTGCCATTTCAGGTTATCACGAAGTCCTTATTCATCATGCTGATGGAAGTGGACTAGCAGCCCGATTGGTGGGAATGTCCGAACGAATTGAAACCGCCCGATTCTCACCAGACTCCAGTAAGATCGCCGTTACAGGTGGTTCTCCGGGAAGAATGGGAGAACTGCAGGTTTGGGACATTAATAACATAAGTCTTTTATTTGCTCAGACAATTGGGTACGACACACTCTACGGTGCGAATTGGTCTCCTGACGGAAAACTAATCTCCTATGGCTGCCCCGACAACACGTCACATGCCATTCAGGTGCAAGACGGTAAAGAGGTGCTGTTCAACGGTGCTCATGATGGCTGGGTGCTTGATACCGTGTTCTCGGTCAATGGCGATCATTTAGTAACCGTGAGTCGTGACCGCAGTATGAAGCTGATCAACGTACCGACTCAACGGTTTATCGACAACGTAACGAGCATTACTCCCGGTGCGCTCAAAGGTGGACTCAACAGTGTTGATCGTCACCCTGGCAAAGATGAATTGCTATGCGGTGGTGCAGACGGAGTCCCTAAGGTCTATAAAATGTTCCGTGACAAAGCTCGCAGAATCGGTGACGACTTCAATCTGATCCGGGCTTATCCGGGGTTACAGGGCCGAATCTTCAGTACTCAATTCAGCAAAGACGGTAGTAAAATTGTCTCCGGCAGTAGCTTTAACGGTGTTGGCCAGGTCAAAATTGCCAACTATGAAGATGCCAAGGAAATTTCATCTGTCGATTTAGATGGAGGAATATTCTCCGTTGCGTTCCATCCCGATGGAAATACAATAGCTGCCGCCGGATTCAGTGGGAAAGTTAATCTCATCGAAGTTGCCACCGGCAAAATCATCAAATCTTTCGTTCCGGTAAACATTGAAACAACGGTCGCCGGTGCTGAAGAATAATCCTTACAGAAAATATTATTTACCAACGCTCCTAGCAAGACATCTCAAGGACTACTTATTAAGATCATGAAGAAGTTCCGTCTTTCGTTTACGATTCTGTTTATTTTCAGCAGTCTTTTGACAGCTCAGCAGGATAATGCCCTCGAAGCATTACCGAATGGGCTGAATATTGACAGAGTTGAAATCTTTCCCAAGTCGATTGAGTTAACCAGCATCCAGGATTACCGTCAGATACTGATTCTGGGACATCTGGAAAGTGGGCAAATCGCTGATCTGACTCGTATGACAAATGTTGAAGGAAATCCTCAGCATGTTACTGTTTCCTCTGATGGCTTGATCAGCCCTGTTAGCAAAGGTACTGAAAAAATCACCTTCCGCTATGCTGATGCGACTGTTCAGCTGGAAGTCAATGTTTCGTCCGTTGTTCTACCTCCTTCTGACTTCGTTCAGGATGTACAACCGGTACTCTCCAAAATGAGCTGTAATGCTGGTACCTGCCACGGAGCAAAAGACGGTAAAGGTGCGTTCAAACTTTCCCTGCGTGGCTATGACGAATTATATGATCATCGTGCTTTTACTGATGATATTGGCGCTCGGCGCTTCAATCGGGCCGCGCCGGATCAAAGTCTGATGCTACTGAAAGCAACCGGTTCTATTCCTCACGTCGGCGGTGTTCGCACCGACGTTAATTCACGTTACTACAAAACCATCCGCTCCTGGATTACCGGCGGAGCAAAACTCAATCAGGAAGTTGCTCGCGTCACATCGATTGAAGTTTTTCCACAAAACCCGATCATTCCACGTGCTGGTATGAAACAGCAAATGACCGTCATGGCCACATTTGCTGACGGCACGGTACGGGATGTATCAAGAGAAGCGTTTATTGAGAGTGGGAATATCGAAGTTATCGAAGCCGATGAAAACGGTCTGCTCACTGTACTACGACGTGGTGAAGGTCCTGTTCTGATTCGCTATGAAGGTAATTACGCGGCAACCACACTGACAGTGATGGGTGACCGAACCGGTTTTGCCTGGGAAGAACCGGAACACTACAACTACATCGACCAACACGTATATGACAAACTGCAACGTGTGAAAGTCTTGCCTAGTGATGTTTGTACCGACGAAGAATTCGTTCGCCGAGTCTACATCGACGTTACCGGGCTACCTCCAACAGCAACGAACGTCCGTGAATTTCTCAATGATATGCGCGCATCGCGGGAAAAACGTAATGCTCTGATTGATTCACTTGTTGGAAGCCAGCAGTACGTTGAACACTGGACAAATAAATGGGCTGACCTGCTTCAGGTTAACCGTAAATTCCTTGGGGAACAGGGCTCGATCTCACTACGAAACTGGATCAAACACTCAATTGCTACAAACAAAGCCTATGACCAGTTCGCGTTAGAAGTACTTACGGCGACTGGTTCGACGATTGAAAATCCTCCAGCCTCCTATTACAAAGTTATCCGTGACCCGGCAACACTGATGGAAAACACGACGCACCTATTCCTGGCGGTTCGCTTTAACTGCAACAAGTGCCATGACCACCCATTTGAACGGTGGACACAGGATCAGTATTACAATCTAGCTGCCTACTTTGCTCAAATCGGGCGTAAAGAAGATCCGGCATTTCAGGGGCAACGAATTGGTGGTTCTGCTGTGGAAGGCGCGACGCCACTCGTGGAAGTCGTTTTCGACCGCGGTAGTGGCGAAATCAATCACGCGCTTACAGGTCAGGTTTCCGCTCCTTCATTTCCATTCGATCACGAAGATACTCTGGAACCTTCCGCTCCCCGTCTGGAACAGCTTGCTCAATGGATGACTTCCTCAAAGAATCAATACTTCGCATCAAGTTATGTAAATCGACTCTGGGGATACATGTTCGGCAGCGGTATCATCGAGCCTATTGATGACATTCGTGCCGGTAACCCGCCAACCAATCCTGAGCTTCTGAATGCGATGACAAATGACTTTGTAGAGAGTGGCTTTGATGTCCAGCATATCCTGAAAATCATTTTGAAATCTCGTACCTATCAACATTCAGTCAACACACACCAATGGAATGAAGACGACCAGATCAATTATTCACACGCAATTGCACGACGTCTTCCAGCTGAGGTACTCTTTGACTCCATCCATGTTGCCTGTGGTTCAGTACCTGCCATTGCCGGTGTCCCACGGGGATTCAGAGCAGCTGAATTACCCGACGTTGGCGTAGCCGTACCGTTTTTGGATGACTTCGGACGTCCTGTACGTGAAAGTGCTTGTGAATGTGAACGTTCAAGCAGCATGGTACTTGGGCCTATCATGAAACTTGTAAACGGTCCCACGGTTGCGAATGCTATCGGTGATACCACGAATGATCTGGTTAAGCTTGAGAGTGAAATCAAAGACGATGAACTTCTCATTGAAGAACTCTTCCTGCGATTCTTTTCACGCTACCCTACGGAGCAGGAAATCAAGATTGGACAACTTGCACTGCAGGAAGCTGGTTCAGATTATCTGGAGATCAAAGCTGAGTTGGATGAAATTGAAAAACTTATTCCCGCACGGCAGGCCGCCTGGGAAGCTGCTTTACAGAAAACCAATCGCTGGTTACCTGTTGAAGTTGTTTCCGCCGAAACGGATAAAGAAGCCAAACTTGAATTACAGGAAGATGGTTCACTATTAGCGACCGGGAAAAATGAAATCGCTACGTATACGGTCAAATTAAAAACCGATCTGGCCAATATCACAGCGTTACGCCTTGAAACTCTAACCGATGACCGTTTGCCGGCAAAAGGGCCGGGACGACCAGCAAATGGAAACTTTGTAGTTAGTGAATTTGGCGTTAGTATTCAAAATGCAGCCGGTGAAGGTGACGAACAGAAAGTAACACTTGTCAGTCCGTCTGCCACGTTTAATCAGGCAGGGTATGCTGTTACTTCAGCAATCGATGGCAATCCAAATACCGGGTGGGCAATTTCACCGGAAAGCGGAAAGAATCAAACTGCTGTCTTCCAAACGGATGGTCAGGTTGGTTTTGAAGGCGGTAGTCTGCTGACCGTTAGGATTATTAATAACCACGGTGATAATTTGCATCAGCTTGGAAAATTCCGTATTTCAGTTTCCGATTCACCGCGACCGGTGACACTCAATACGCTTCCCGATGATCTTATAGCTCTGCTCAAAGTACCGGTCGAGCAACGTAATGATGAACAAAAAGCTGCTTTACGTGCCAAATATATTGAAACAGATCGCGCATATTCCCAATTGCTGGAAATCGTTGCTGCTGCAAAACCGCAGTTCGACAATAAACGGCTGACAGGACTACAGGATCTAGCATGGGCTCTCATCAATAACCCTGCATTTTTGTTCAATCGCTAATTATTAGCGAGCAGGCCACTAATACGTTAAGCCGAAAAGAGTCAGGGCTTTATGACATTTGTTGAAACCAATCAACTGTCAAAGAGTTTTGGCTCTTTTTCTGCACTATCAGAATGTAACCTGGAGATCGTCGAGGGTAAGATCTTTGGACTATTAGGTCCCAATGGAGCGGGGAAAAGTACCCTGATCCGATTGCTGATGGGTTTCCTGACTCCAACAAGTGGGCGTGCAACGATCAATAAACTGGACTGTTATTACCAGTCTTTGGCTGTTCGACAGGTAACATCGTATCTACCCGGCGATGCCCGGCTGGATCGACAGTATCGTGGGCGACAGATTCTTCGTCTGTTTACTGCACTGCGCCCGGACGGATGCATGCAAAAAGCATTGGAGCTTGCAGAATTCTTAGAATTGGATATTCGCTGTAAAGTCGGATCTATGTCGACCGGAATGCGTCAGAAGCTTGCCATTACAATTGCTTTGGCAAATGATGCCCCACTAATCATTATGGATGAACCGACTGCCAACCTCGATCCCACAGTGCGTCAACAAATTCTGGGGCTGCTCAAGCGTAAACGGGATGAGGGAAAGACTATTCTATTTTCCTCACATATTCTCGATGAAGTCGAGACGATCAGTGATACTGTTGGATTTCTCAAACATGGAAAACTGATTACTACTGTTGACCTTACAAATTTACGAAACAATCACCGTCTTACCGGATCTATTAGACAGCCACTCCCGGCAATTCCCGAATCACTGGCCGATCAAATCAAGTTAATCCAAGAATCCGGCAATCAGATCACTCTCGAAGTCAAAGGCGACATCTTGCAAAGTCTGGAGTGGTTAAAGCAAAGTGACCTGTCGGACCTTGTCATTGAGCCAGCCCGACTCCGCAGCCTTTACGAAGAAATTCATCCTGAACGAACGGAGTTAAAAAAGTGAAAGCTTTACTGCACCGTTATATACTTCAGGGGCGCACTGTATTTTTAGCATGTGCAATAGCCATGTTTGGCTTTATGGCTTTACGCGTCTGGAGTATCACTCTGTTGGGTAGTGATGAATTCCGAGAAATTATCAAGTATTTCAAAGACTTCGAAAAATTCTCACCTGTACCGTTTTCATCATTAATTACCTACACCGGCCGAGTGGCACGTACGTTTAATGAGCCTATTGTTCTATTTGTCATCCTGACATGGACAATCTCAAGAGGTTCAGACAGCGTGGCAGGTCAACTAAGCCGGGGAACGATGGAAATGCTGTTGGGTAATCCTGTGTCCAGAGCAAAGGTCTATTGGTCACAGATTCTCGTTACGACCATCGGAACACTTCTACTGTCCACACTTGCCTGGCTGGGTATGGTCTTCAGCGTATACAACAATACTGTCGAAGAAATCGTCAAACCACCCTCCATCTCGATTCCTTACACGCCGCTGGAAATTCCACTATCTACAGCTGGACCAGCTATCATAGAAAAACCAATGTCCGATTATGTTGACATTTGGAACTTCATACCGGCACTAACAGTCATTTTTGCTATGGGATTCTTTGTCGCTGGCTTTGCGACAATGGTTTCCAGTCTGGATCGCTATCGCTGGAGAGCTGTGGGAATCGCTGTGGGATTTGTCATTATTCAGCAATCCATCCGAATTCTGGCAATTTCTAAACCCGAATATAACTATCTACTCAATTTCACCTTCTTTAATCCATTTGACCCGGAAGGACTCGTGAATGTGTTGACCGAAGACCCTGAACAATTCTGGCAATTTTGGCAGTACAGACCGGAGGGATCGATACGGTTGAGTAATTTGGGATGCCATTGCCTATTAATCGGTTTTGGTTTGCTTTGTTACTTCATCGGAAACGTTGTCTTCTGTAAACGAGACTTACCAGCTCCAATTTAGATTTCTTCGGGATTACCTGTTATTAATCTTCTACTTCTGCGGTTTCTATAGGAAACAATTCTGGTTCTATTCAAGCTGAAATTATGATTCGTTTTGTAAAAAAACCGTCCGACACAGCAATCGTACAGTACATCAGGCACTGTCAAACTCTGGATTTCAATTACCCCTATGTTGGACAAACAAGAAATCTGATCGATTCCGGCGAAGCTCCCAAAGGTTATCGTCTAGATCGCTTCTCACATCTTATTGGCTACGGCGAAGAAGTTTTTAATGGCGTGGCTGATGCAATTAATCAATGGGAAATGTTCAACCATCCGATGGCCGAACTTAAATACCTCAACCCCAAAATAGAAAATGGAAACACGGTCGTCGTTGTCTTTGGATCTATGGGATTATGGACAGTTAATCCGGCTCGTATCATCTATGAATTAGCAGAATCCAGACAGCAGGGAAAAATCAGGCAGGCAGGGTTTGCCTATGGAACGACCATGGGACACATTGCTATCGGTGAAGAGCTATTCCATGTCGACTGGAATCAGAAAACTGACGAAGTAAATTTTCGGATTACCGTTTTCTCCCGCCCCGGTTCTCTTCTGGCCTGGATTGGGAAGCCTTGCATGGCATATCAGCAAAAAAAATTCCGCCGATTAGCTGCTCAGGCAATTTTAACCAAATCTGAAGAATTCTCTTAAGCAGACATTAAAATAATGGAGGGCTTAAGATAAAAGCTATGCTGTTATTGACCATATCCCTGATTAAACTATCGGTTCCTTGCAAAAGAATATCACATGTGGCCTAAAAACGAACACACAAAAAACCTGTTGGCACGACGTAAAGAGGGTGACCAGACTGCCTGGAATGTATTACTTCAACGACATCGCTCTTCCGTCCAACGACTTGTTCACATGCGTCTGGACCATCGTATTCGTCAGCGTGTGGGTGTAAGTGATGTCGTGCAGGATGTGATGATAGAAGCCAATCGGCGAATCGATCGCTACCTGCAGAACCCCGGTATTGACTTTCATCTTTGGCTGCGTCAAATAGCAAAGGATCGTATCATTGATGCCTATCGGCGGCACAGAGCGACGGCTAAACGAAGTGTTGATCGCGAACATCGACTTGCGCAAAAAGGTGGAGTAGACAACAGTACGATAAATTTAGCCAGTCAACTGCGCGACGATGACTTAACTCCGGCTGCCAAAGCGACCCGTCGTGAGATGGCCAACCGTATGGAAAATGCTCTACTGGAACTCGATGAAATAGACCGCGAAATCATAATCATGCGGCATTATGAACAACTCTCCAATGATGAAGTCTCCAAAGCACTGAAACTGAAACCTGCTGCTGCCAGTATGAGATACCTGCGTGCACTGCGGAAGCTTAAAAATCAGCTGCTGCCGCGACAAGACAACTCTCAACCCAACCTTTAGTTTTGCTGTGACCTCACCTTCAGACAATGCTTCGGACAATTCTGAGCAACATGACGAGCAATTCGTACGTGTTCTCGAAGAATTACAGCAACAATTTACAGCGGGACAGTCCGTTCAACCGGAAATCATCTATCAGCAGTATCCAGAGTATGAACAGGAATTACGTGAACTGTTACCTGTCATGCTGGTAGCAGATGTTGCTGGTAGTTACTTTCGATTAGAGGAATTAGAAGAAGCATGTCTCGATACCACACCCTCAATAACGCTTCCCTGTACGTTGGGTGATTTTGAACTTCTGGAGGAACTTGGCCGTGGTGGGATGGGCGTTGTCTACAGGGCAAATCAAAAAAGCCTCAACCGAGAAGTGGCACTGAAGATGATTCTTCCCGGCCGTCTGGCAAGTGAGGAGCAGCGTGAGCGATTTCAACACGAAGCTAAAGCAGCGGCCCGACTCGATCACAACGGAATTGTACCCGTCTTTGAAGTAGGTGAACTTGAAGACTGTCCTTACTTCTCAATGAAGTTGATTGAGGGGCAAACCATGCGCAGTCTTGTACAAAAAGAACTCTACAGTTCTCGACGAGCTGCTGAAATCAGTTTGGCAATTGCCCGGGCCGTTCACTATTCACATAGTCAGGGTGTTCTTCACCGCGATCTGAAGCCTTCCAATATCCTCATCAATGAGAATGGTCAGCCACACATCACCGACTTTGGACTTGCCAAGCAATCTGCTGGTGATCCGGAATTAACACAAACCGGTGTAATCCTTGGTACTCCGTCTTATATGGCTCCGGAACAGGCGGCTGGATCCCGAGGTGATGTGGGTATTCACTCGGACATCTACTCTTTAGGTGCCATGCTGTATTACATGGTAACAGGACGACCTCCGTTCCATGCAGCCTCACCTATGGATACGATCATGCTGGTACTTGAACAAGAGCCGGTTGCGCCCCGCGTCATCAATCCGGCCATTGACCGGGATCTGGAGATGATCATTCTGAAATGTCTTCAAAAGCCCGGGGATCTCAGATATTCCACTGCACGAGAGTTTGCAGACGATCTTGAAGCGTATATCAACCACCAGCCAATAAAAGCCCGGTCCGGACGATTTAGTCACGTAGTGGCCCGCTGGTTGGGAGAAACGCATCATGCAACCGTTCTACAGAACTGGGGGCTGCTTTGGATGTGGCATAGTTTGGTGTTACTTTTTGCCTGCGTACTGACCAATGTGATGTTTCTGGCCGATATCGAAAATCGTCTTTACTATTCCGGGATGTGGACCTTTGGACTGGGAGCCTGGGCCGCCGTCTTTTGGAAGCTCCGTCAAAAACTTGGTCCAGTACTCTTTGTAGAACGCCAGATTGCACATGTCTGGGCTGCCAGTTTGATTGCCATCGGATTCCTATTTCCCATCGAATATATAATGGGATTGGAAGTTCTTGAGGCAGCACCTGTTATCGGCCTCATAAGCGGTATGGTCTTTATCGTAAAAGCTGGAATTCTGACCGGTAAATTCTATACTCAGGCAATCGCCTTGTTTGCCACCGCCCTACTCATGGCCCTGTTTCCCAAATACAGCCTGATCCTCTTCGGCGTGGTATCAGCTATCTGCTTCTTTATCCCTGGTTATCAATACCACCGTCACAAAACGACCATTTAAACGGGAAATATTAAGGGTCTGGTGCCAATGGCATTTCCCGCCGACCTGCCTTAGAATACAGGTTTACCGGTTCCTTAATATTCTGAACTATCAGGCGGCGGATCACTGGGCAATAAAAGTCAATTCATGCACTATCTCGATCTTCGTTCTAGTTGCATATAAATACAAATCCAACAGTTTCGTAGGCGAAACAAAACGTCGAGTTATTTTTGAGTCGACAAAGAAAGGACATTTTCATGTTTAACAAACTAATTACTTCGTGCCTGTTGCTGAGCGTTATCAGCTTAACAGCTGTTGCACAGGACGAAGAAAAACCGGCTCCCATCGGTGATGTCGTCAAAGATGGCAGCTATGCATTTGGCGTTAATATCATGAACAATCTGAAATCTCAGGGGATTGAACTAGATCTGCAAGCATTCATGAAAGGTATCTCGGATTCATCGTCCGATAAGGTTGAAAAGACTGACCAGGAACTGCAGGCTGCATTTCTGGCTTTCCAGCAAGTACTACAGAAAATGGCTGCTGAAAAAGCTTCCAAAGCAGGTGAAAATAACGAAAAAGAAGGGGAAGCATTTCTCGCTGCGAATGCCAAGAAAGAAGGCGTAAAAGTAACGAAAAGTGGTCTTCAGTACAAAGTCATTAAGGCCGGTGAAGGTGCAAGTCCAAAACCAACTTCGAAAGTGACCACTCACTATGAAGGTAAACTAATTAACGGTAAAGTTTTCGACAGTTCTTACAAACGTGGGGCTCCTGCTACTTTTGGTGTAAATCAGGTCATCGCTGGCTGGACCGAAGCTCTTCAATTGATGAAAGAAGGCGATCAGTGGGAATTGTACATTCCATCTAATCTTGCATATGGTGAGCGAGGAGCGGGGGCTGATATTGGACCTCACTCCACTCTGATTTTCAAAATTGAATTGATCAAAGTTGACGACTAGTCAATTTATTAACAAGGAGACTTTTCAATGCGTAATCTTACTATTAAAACTCTAACTTTCTGTACCATGATATTTTCCTCGATTGCAGTTAGCGCTGCTGATCTGGGAGTATCGATCGAATCTGCATTTCCTAATCTTCGAATTGCCCGGCCTATTGTAGTTACTCACGCAGGCGACGACAGCAATCGAATTTTTGTCGCTTCTCAACTTGGCTCTATTCATGTCTTTGAAAACCATTCGGAAGTGGAGGAAGCCTCCGTATTCTTCGACCACGAAGAACAGGTAATCTACAAAGATAAAGAAAATGAAGAAGGACTGCTGGGTTTCGCCATGCATCCTAACTATAAGAAAAATGGTGAGTTTTTCCTTTTCTATACCACAGCTGATGCTGAGCACACTTCAGTCGTAAGTCGTTTCCGTGTCTCTAAAGACGATCCCAACAAAGCGGATTCAACTTACGAAGAAGAACTGATTCGTGTCCCGCAGCCGTTCTGGAACCACAATGGTGGGACGCTGGCCTTCGGCCCGGACGGATATCTCTACATCGCTTTGGGCGATGGTGGTAAAGGTGGTGACCCTTTCAAGAACGGTCAAAATCTAAGTACTCTTAACGGCAGCATCCTGCGAATTGACGTGGATCACAAAGACAAAGGTAAAAACTATGCCGTCCCTAAGTCTAATCCTTTCGTTAAAACCAAAGATGCAAAGCCTGAAATCTATGCTTACGGTTTTCGAAACGTATGGCGATTTTCTTTCGATCGACTGACAGGTACATTCTATGCCGCTGATGTCGGCCAGAAACTGTGGGAAGAGATTAACATCGTTAAACGCGGTGGTAATTATGGATGGAACCTTCGTGAAGGCAATCACCCCTACGTTACCGAATCCGGCGAAAAAGGCTCCGGCCCTCGCGCTGACTTAATTGATCCTATCTTTGAATACGATCACGAAACTGGTAAGTCCATTACTGGTGGTGTTATATATCGTGGACCGGCAATCCCTAAACTCACCGGGATGTACGTCTATGCTGACTATGTCTCGGGACGCATTTGGGCTCTAGAGCATGATTACAAGACTGGTAAAGTTATTGCAAATCACGAAATTCCAAATCAGTCTATTGCGGGTAAAAACATTCCTATTATCACCTTTGGTGAAGATCAGGATGGTGAGGTTTACTTCACAACTCAATTACGTGGTGGCGAGATATTTAAGTTCAAACAGAACTAAATTTACCTTAAATCCTCTTTCAAAACTCCCTCACAATCTCAGTTTGTGAGGGAGTTTTTTATGTGCAATGGCGTATTTCAGGATGGTTGACATTCTCACGACAGAAATCGTTTCTTGTATAATACGAAAAATTAACTCAGCTTCGACGAATTGAATTAGACCAGAACACTTTATTCAAAGAGAAAGCAGATTGTGAACTACCTGAATCAACCCTCGCGACAATTCGCCTTCCTCTTAAATATATTAATTTGTCTGTACATAACACCTCCTGGATGGACTCAGACATTCCAAGAACTTACTCCAATTGCTGATGCGGAGGGATTTGCAGCTCCTTACGTTGGCATTAGCAACGGTAGTCTGATTGTTGCAGGTGGAGCTAACTTTCCTCATAAACCAAGGTGGGAAACTAGTAAAGTCTGGTATGACACGATTTTCATTCTTGATAAACCTGACGGGAAATGGCGTCGCTGTCCAAGTAAACTAAATCGCCCCCTGGCTTACGGCCTATCCTTTACTCTTTCCGAAGATGATAACTTCTTAGCATCAGATATTCCCCGAGGCGTAGTTTGTCTTGGTGGCGGAGATAGTAAAGAACACGTATCCGATTGCTTCGTCCTGACACTTAACAGAAAACGTGTAACCATTTCCGAACTTCCGTCTCTACCGGCCCCATTGGCCAATGGAACCGGAGTTTTGCACGAGGGTATTATCTATCTGCTGGGAGGATTACATTCTCCTGAGCACGAACAGGCCGCTAAAGTTTTTTGGAAGCTTGATCTGACGGTCACAAGAGAAAACCGTCAGTGGTTGAAATTGGAACCATGGCCGGGTGCTCCAAGAATGCTGGCAGTGGCGGGTGTAATTAATAATACGATCTGTTTATTTTCCGGAACCGATTTATATAAGAACGAAAACGGGATTCTTAGTCGGCGTTACTTGAGCGATGGATTTTCTTATAACCTGAAAGAGAAGCAATGGAAAAAGACAGCGCCGCTCCCACGGCCTGCCGTAGCTGCTCCAACGCCTGCGATCACTACCAAGGATTCGTTGCTTGTAATCTCAGGTGACCATGGAAAGCTGGCTTCACAAACCGACACGCTCAAAGACAATCATCCGGGGTTCCCAGCCAGCGTCCTGGCTTATAATGCTCAGGATGACTTATGGAAAAAAGCCAATGATTTCCCCAAGCAAGTAGGAGATGATCCGGTCAATGATCCACATGCAGGGATCTGGCCTCCTGTCGTCACCAACGTCACTATGTGGAATGGTCATCCGGTGATCGTCTGTGGTGAAGTCCGACCTCGTGTTCGTTCACGCAAAATCTTTATGGTGAAGTTCTAAGATTCTATAGGTTCCAGCTGTGTGGCAGAGAATCGATCAATCACTGCACAGCCACACGAGTCGCTCCACACATTCACACTTGTACGGAACATATCCAGCACTCGGTCGACAGCTAAAATCAAACCCTGCATTTCCAAGGGTAGTCCCACCGCCTGAAGCACAATAACCATCATGACCAACCCGGCATGTGGTATCCCGGCAGCTCCGATACTGACCAGCAAGGCAGTTAATGCCACGGTAATCTGGAGTCCCAGTGAAAGAGGTTCAGCCATCGTATGTTGGGCAATGAATAAAACAGCCACCGCTTCATAGAGGGCCGTTCCATCCATATTAATGGTGGCGCCCAAAGGCAGAACGAATGAACTGGTTTGGTTACTGACTTTTGCCCGCTTTTCAACATTGGCCATTGTCAGGGGCAGCGTACCGTTGCTGGATGCTGAACTGAACGCGGTCAATAAAGCCGGACTCATCGACCGGGCAAATTCCAGGGGATTCCTTTTCGCAACAAACTTCAGGATCAGCGGCAATGAAACACAACTATGAAATAGCAACGCCATTAATACGGTTAGCATATACCAAGCTAAAGGGGCGAAGACTTCGGCACCGTTCAATGCTGTCGCGTTGAGCATCAGGAAGGTGACCCCCAGTGGTGCTAGTGCAATCACTGCCATTGTCATCTTCATCATCACTTCAAAGCCGGCTTCCGCTGTGTTGCGAATGGTTTCAAGCGTCTTTCCGCCTACGAGCAATGCAGATAATGCGAACATCAGTGTAAAACTGATGATGGATAGAAAGTCACCTTCAGCCAGAGCCTGTAAGGGATTGGCTGGCACCATTTTTTCGATCTGAGAAAATAACATAACGGACACCGGGTCAGCTGACTTCACGACCGCATCGGTGGTTACCGTCATAGATGATTCTGAACGTTCACCTGGCTGAATAACATTGACAAAAATCAATCCCGTCACGATCGCTAAAAAACTCGTACACAAATAATACGTCATCGTTCGGCCGAACATCTTGCCGATACGTTCAGCCTTCCCAAGCCCAAGGACACCTGTTGTAAGCGAGCAAACGATCAGTGGAATCGCCACCATCTTCAGCATTTGTAGAAAAAGGTCACCCAGTCGATCGGTCCAGTCACTCACCCAACGTGCCCAGCTACGACCATAATCCTGAAACATACGATATAACTCGGGCTCTACTTTCCGAAAAGAATCCATATCGGTATGCGAGATATCAGGATAAGCAGGTGACCGTCCGATCACAAAGCGGTTAGATTCTTCGCTACCCGCGTAGGTTGTAATCAAGACCATCGAGTTTATATCCTGCAGTTCCACACGAGTATGGGAACCTGCAGCATCACCTTGGAGAGTCCTGGAATACTCCCGGGCATTTAAATTCAGTAGAATTCCAACCAAACAGCCGGCAATCATACCGATAAGAATCTGCCAGTGCAGTGCAAGTTTGGATTGTTTTGATTGATTCATATCTACATACCCGAAAAAACCCGGCTATCAGAGCCGGGTTTGATTTGAATTCGGTTACTGACTACTCAGTAATCATATCATCCACGCTACCGCCGGACGGAATCATTGGTAGAACGTGCTCCTGATAAGGAACCTCGACATCAAGCACAAACGGACCGTCATATTCGATCATTTCCAACAGTGCTGCTTCGAGATCCTCTTTTCGTGAGACGGACGCGGCACCGCAACCGTAACCTTTAGCAATCTGAACAAAATCCGGATAACGTTCCACAGCATAAGCGCTGGTACCTTTACCACGTGCTTCATCATCAGCAATCGGACCCAGATAGGTATGAGCTCGACGGCCTTCCATAAACCGGTCTTCCCACTGAACAACCATTCCTAAATGCTGATTATTCAACAACAACACTTTCACCGGTAGGTTTTCACATTTACAGGTCGCCAATTCCTGTATATTCATCTGGAAACTACCGTCACCATCAATATCAATAACCAGCTTATCCGGATGAGCTGCCTGAACTCCCATGGCTGCCGGCAAACCAAAACCCATCGTCCCCAGTCCGGAACTGGATAACCAGGTTCGTGGTTGACTGAATTGATAGAACTGAGCTGCCCACATTTGGTGCTGTCCCACGCCCACCGTAATTACAGTATCACGATCCTGCGTGATACGTGACAATTCAGCAATCGCATGCTGCTGCAAAATCCCATCGAACNCCTGATCATATGAAAGTGGGTTTTCCTGTTTCCAGGCACGACACTGAGCACGCCATGAATCAATATCATCTTTATGTTCGACTAGAGGAATCAAACGCTGCAGAGCAATTTTTACATCACTCACAATTGGAATATGAGCAGTTTTGTTTTTGTTGAGTTCTGACGGATCAATGTCGATATGTACGATCTTTGCATTGCGGGCGAACTTTTCGAGCTTACCGGTCACCCGGTCATCAAACCGCACACCTAATCCGATCAACAGGTCACAATCCCGTACGGCCCAGTTTGCATAAATCGATCCGTGCATACCAAGCATGTCCATACACAGCGGATCTGTCGCAGGCAACGCTCCCAATCCCATCACGGTAAGCGTGGTTGGAATTTCCGTTTTGGCAATCAACTCACGAAGCTCATTGGTAGCTTCACCGGTAATGATCCCTCCACCCGCATAAATCAATGGACGTTTAGCATGCTTGATCGCTGCTGCCACTTGATTCAGTTGCTCGGCCGGAGGTTCATCAATAACCCCAAAACGATACCCAGGTAGATTCATTTCGGCATCCCAATTGACCGCACATTGTGACAATTGAATGTCTTTAGGGATATCAATCAGAACAGGACCGGGACGGCCTGTAGTCGCGATATGGAATGCTTCTTTAACTACGCGAACCAAATCGTTCACATCGGTTACCAGATAATGATGCTTAGTAATACCACGACATACTTCCACCATCGGTGTTTCCTGGAATGCGTCAGAGCCAATCACTGGTGTGGGAACCTGAGCCGTGATCGCCACCATCGGAATACTATCCAACTTGGCATCAGCAATTGCAGTGACCAGATTCGTTGCACCAGGGCCACTTGTGGCAATACACACACCGGGCACTCCGGTAGTACGCGAAACACCCTGAGCGGCAAAGCCACCACCTTGTTCATGCCGGGGAAGAATCGTACGAATCTTCTCTTCGTTACGCAACAATGCCTGATGTAAAGGCATGCTACAACCACCGGGGTAGGCAAAAACGACTTCGGCGCCGTTACGAATCAGAGCTTCGACAAGGATGTCAGCACCTGCCATAAATTCCGTTCCAGAAGCCTTATCTATGGTTGCCATTTTTTACTCCTGCCTCCCAAAAGGAAACAAATATAAACGAAGACTAATTGCTATTTTAATTATTACCCACCCATCTGCTGAAACCGAAAGCAAATCGTTGTTTTCCCACCGAATTCATAAAGGATTGCCCTCTCGATGGCGGTATGAGTGTGCTAATCAGTTTAGATTATTGCAAGCATTGAAATCATGCAAGCGTCCCTGCGGTGATAAGCTGCAGAATCGCAATAATCAAACGTAATTTTAGGCTTAAATTACTTTTGTTAGCAGCGACTGACCGGCACTAAATCCACCTGCAACAGCCATGATTCCAACAATCAAATTCAATGCCATATTAGCCAATGCGAGCTGCCAGCGGCCATCCTGCATATATTGCATGGTTTCCCAGCCAAATGTCGAAAAAGTTGTTAGTGATCCCAATACTCCTGTGACCACAAACAAACGCGCATGAGGGTTATTCTCCAAAGCTGTAAAACCCCAGCCAGCCAGGAATCCAATCGCCAAGCAGCCCACCACATTTACGAGCAGCGTGCCATAGGCAAATCCATCACCCAACATCTTTCCCGCCAACGATGCTGCTAAATACCGAAGCACAGCACCAACCATGCCTCCCAAGGCAATAAATAAAATAGCTTTCATGAGTTACTTTCTGTAAGGACACTTTGCAGGCATTGCCCGGTATAACTGCCTTGAAACACCGCAACATCCTCGGGAGAACCTGTCACTACAATCTGACCTCCACCTGTGCCACCTTCGGGCCCAAGGTCAATAATCCAATCAGCACATTTCACTACGTCCAGATTGTGTTCAATGACAACAACCGTATTACCCCGGTCAACTAATCGCCCCAGTACATTCAGAAGGCGTTGTATATCTTCAAAATGCAGGCCCGTGGTTGGCTCGTCTAACAGGTACATCGTATTGCCGGTGTCAACTCGCGCTAACTGAGTCGCTAACTTCACACGTTGAGCTTCGCCACCAGACAGTGTGGTAGAAGGCTGGCCAAGCCTTAGATAGCCCAATCCTACATCTTCAAGGCTCTTAAGAGTCCTGTGAATATTCTCAAAATTCTCAAAAAAATCAACGGCTTCACTAACAGACAAGTCGAGTACATCGGCGACTGTCAAACCTCTGTAACGAACCTGCAGTGTGGCCCGATTAAATCTTGCACCATGGCACTGATCACACTTCACATACATATCAGGTAAAAAGTTCATTTCAATTTTCTGGACACCTTGCCCATCGCAACTACTACAACGCCCGTGTTTCACATTGAAACTAAATCGATTTGCCTTATAACCACGTTTTTTAGCATCCCGCGTTTGTGCAAAGACTTTTCTAATCTCATCAAAAACGCCGGTATAGGTGGCGGCATTACTCCGTGGTGTACGCCCAATAGGAGTCTGTGTAATCTGAACCAGTTTATCGATATACTCCACCCCTTTAAGCACACCGAAAGGTCCTGGTTTCGGGCATTTCTTTCCTAGATGGCGAGTAATAGCACGAGCGAGTGTCTCGTTGATCAACGAACTCTTACCAGAGCCGGACACTCCGGTAATACACACAAATGTCTCAAGGGGAACTTTAATTGAAACATTTTGTAAATTGTTCGTTGTGGTACGTTCCAGGCTAATCTGTTTACGAGATTTCACTTTGCGGCGTTTTTCAGGAATCCTAATCTGCTTAACACCACTTAGATACTGTCCTGTTATCGACAAACTATCAGCTTGAACTTCGCTAGGCGTACCTTGAGCAATGACTTTACCACCGTTTTGCCCTGCACCCGGACCAACATCAATGATACGATCCGCTTCACGCATGGTTGCCGCATCATGTTCAACAACAATTACCGTATTACCAAGTTGCTGGAGATCCCGCAAAGATTGAATAAGACGACCGTTATCTCGAGGATGTAAACCTATCGACGGTTCATCCAGAATATAGCAAACACCTACTAACCCCGAACCGATACTACTGGCTAACCGAACTCGCTGCATTTCACCCCCGCTCAGTGTATCTGCTGAACGATCTAATGTCAGATAATCAACTCCGACTTTCGCCAGAAACTGCAGGCGATGGATAATCTCATTCACAATCGGACGGCCTATCAACTCATGCTGATCGTCGAATTTCAATGCCTCAAAGTATTCCCGAGCCTCATTAATGGACAACTTTACAATCTGATGGATATTAAGGCCGCCAAGTTTCACGCTGGTCGCTTCCGGTCGCAAGCGTGAACCTTGGCAATGATTGCAAATCACAACATCCCGATAAGATTCCAGTTCTTCCAGTCGTGGTTTGCTGGTGGTGGTAGCAAACTCGTGCTCAATCATACCAATCAGCCCGACATACTTTCGACCGGCACCGTAAAAAAGCTGATTTTGAATTCTTGTGGGCCACTCGCCAATCGGTAGATCACGATCCACCTTCTTAGACGTGAGAAATTCGTTCAGGGCGTCTTGGTATTGTTTGAAACGTTTAGGTGTTGCCCCTGCAAATACCGCAATCGCACCTTCAGCTAATGTCAAATCCACATCCGGAACAAGTTGCTCAGGATCAAACTGATTTGACTGACCCAGACCATCACATTCAGGACAGGCACCGTAAGGACTGTTGAAACTAAAAGTACGTGGTTCAACTTCTTCATAACTAATATTACAATTGGGACAGGAATATCGGGAACTGAAGAGTGTATCGCGCCATTCACCTCCCTCTTCAGAAGCCTCTTCATCATACGGGTGGTATGAACAAAGCATCATTAAACCTTCTGCATATTCCAAAGCAAGCTTAATCGATTCTCCAATACGAGCCCGCACGCCGGGACGAATGATGACTCGGTCAACAATCGCATCGATGTGGTGTACTTTACGAGGTGCTAATTCAGGAAAAGAGTCCACGTCATAGACACTTCCATCAATTCGGGCTCTGACAAAGCCGACTTTACGAATCTGTTCCAGAATATCCTTGTGTTGACCACGACGCCCTCGCACCATCGGCGCCATGATCATTGATTTGGTACCTTCCGGCAGAGCCATCAAAGCGTTCTGGATCTGCTCATGAGACTGCTGCCTAATGGACTCACCGCATTCATAACAGACAGGAGCGCCAAGTCTGGCCATCAATAATCTGAGATGATCGTAAACTTCTGTGACGGTAGCAACAGTACTACGCGGATTCTGCAATCCCTGTCTCTGATCAATACAAATCGTTGGCTGCAAACCTTCAATAATATCTACATCAGGACGCTCCATTTGATTGAGAAACTGTCTGGCATAGACTGACAGACTCTCAATATACTGACGCTGTCCTTCAGCGTACAACGTCTCAAATGCTAGTGAACTCTTTCCGGAACCACTGGGACCTGTAATCACCACCAGTTGATTGCGGGGGATATCAAGACTAACATTATTGAGATTGTTGACCCGCGCACCACGTATCGAGATCTGACTACGAGCAGTCTGTTGTACGCCGGCAGCAGCCGTATCCGCGTCCATCGTCGCCATTTTCTGTACCTAAGCTGGTCATCTCCCGCCGGCAGGTTAACAGGCTTTCACAGGAGCATAGCCCCCCTGTTGATTACAGTCGTCTACCGGTAATCCTTCAACGTACCAAAGTGAATTAAGCGATTCAAGTTTTGGGTGAAGGACTCAGGATACACCTTCGAAATTAGCAAAGATCATACGGCCGGCACTGGTTTGTAAGACGCTAGTAACAGATACAATGGCCATTTCCTGCAGATAATTTCGCCCGCCTTCAATAACAATCATCGTTCCGTCATCTAAATAGCCAACGCCTTGTGAATCTCCTTCACCTTCTTTAACGATCTTCACCTGAAATTCCTCACCCGGCAGAAAGACCGGTCGCAAAGCATTCATGATTTCATTCAGGTTAATGACCGGAACTTCCTGCAAAGTGGCAATTTTATTAAGATTGTAATCGCCTGTTACAACTTTACCGTTGAGTTTTTTTGCCAACAGAACCAGTTTAGAGTCAACCGGCTGGTCTTTCATTTCTTCACTCTCTCGTTCATCAATCAATAAATCAACGTCTGCATTGGACTGCAGTTGCTTGAGAATATCTAAACCGCGCCGCCCGCGTGTACGTCGCATTTTGTCACTACTATCAGCAATATTCTGTAGCTCAGCCAAAACGAATTTTGGCATCACAAGTTGACTGTCGATAATGTTGGTACCAACCAAATCTGCAATACGACCGTCAATGACAACTGATGTATCCAGAATAAGTGGTTTGTTACCTTTGATATCTTTGGAAAATTCGACATACGGGATGATAAAGCGAAAATCATTACGCGTTTGTAACAGAAACGATGTACAAATGTAGCACAATGGAATCGCTAATAAGAGATTTAGCATTCCACGCGTATGTTCAACATCCTCGACTTTTGAAAATGTCAAAATTGGGTCGACAGCAACACCAACGATATAGGTAAGAAATAATCCAACGACGATCCCAAAATAACCGCATGAAATGACTTCGATTGGTTTTTTACGAATCAGGATATCGAAGGAAACAATGCCAGCAGCGGCGATGATAAGCGTGATTCCCGTAAAGAGTCCGCCGGGATCCTCTGTATTTTGCGTAACGATAGATATCCCGGCGCCAAATGCGATCGCCATGAATACTGCACGCAGCACCCATAAAACCATGATAAAAATGCCTTCGTATAAAAACGTGAATAATATGTATGCAGGTCGATATACAATCGTGTACGACCAGCGAATAAACAAAATGTACTTATATCTGCAAAGACCTGGAAAAATACTGCTATTTTGAAAGGCAAAGGCCTCTGCCCTTCTGATTCTAAAATTGATTTAGGTAAGAATCCAGAAGGTTTTTGTAGATGTTAACCAACAAACCCTAGAAATTGCTGTTCAAAAAATCGGTCTGTCATGCCAGCAATATAATCTCCGACACTGCGACGCAAGCCAATTAATTCGATACGTTTCTTAAACCGTTTCGGCAGAGGATCAGGATTAGCTACAAAAGTGTCAAAAAGAGTGTGAATCTGATCCTGAGCTCGTTCTCGTGTTTTTATCAATTCCGGATGACGATAAACGCGTTCATACAAGAATACCTCCATCTCCTTCTTGGCGTCAGACAATTGACCAACTGTACCAATACGGTAATCGGATTGACGAACATCACTTATCGAGGTCCAGCCTGACTGTGCCAGAAACGGACCTGCATTTTCCAGCACGTTGGTTACCTGACAATCCAGCATGGTGTGAATCAAAGCTCGTCTATATTGATTCGGACCCAAATCTACTCCCTGCTGCTCAATCATTTCAACACAGATCCTGATCATCTCCTGTTGCTGCACCTCTTCAAGCATAACCAGACCAAGTTGGAGGGCATCATCAAGATCGTGAGCATCGTAGGTCATCGAGTCAGCCGCTTCCACAACCTGAGCTTCCAGTAACGGACACATACCATCAACATCTTTATGTACCCGACTGGCCTGTCCTGCCAGTACTTCTCTGGTCAGATTCAGGCCCGGAAAACTCTGATGTCTAGTCTCCAATTCTTCAGCAATCGTCAAGGCATACTGGTTATGCGAAAAACCGCCATCATCTGCTAAACATTCAGCCAACGCATCTTCACCTGCATGCCCAAAGGGAGGATGTCCGATATCGTGAAACAACGCTAAGGCTTCAACCAAATCTTCGTTGATCCGCAAGGCGCGTCCCATGGTCCGGGCAATCGACGCGACTTCCTGCGTGTGCGTTAGACGAGTGCGGTGATAGTCACCCATATCGCCTGTGAAAACCTGCATCTTGCCGCTCAGACGACGATACGCGGCACTGTGAACGATACGATCGCGATCTCGCTGAAAAGGACTGCGATAAGGATGTGCAGGCTCCTGATAACGGCGTCCTTCGCTTAGGTTTGAAAACATTGCATACCGAGCAAGCACTGCTCGTTCACGCTCAGCGGACGTTTGTAATGCCTGATTATCCATGTCTTTTCATTCTCTCGTTATCCATCCCGAGAACTCCTCATGGAGGTGTTTACATCTGTTCGACAATCCCGATACCCAATAAGTCCAATCCATGAGCAATCACTCGACCAGTTAAATCGCATAACCGAAGTCGACTTTGTTTGATAGCATCATCTTCAGCTTTCAAGACGGGGCACTGTTCAAAAAATGAAGAAAACCGTTTGGCTAAATCAAATAGATAATTAGTCAGCTGATTTGGACGGTAATCATCAATCACATTTTCAAGAGCTTCTGAGTATCTTAAAATCATCATTGCAAGCGCTCGTTCTGCACTGTGTCCCAAGATCATCGGGTGTTGTTGCTGGCGTAACCGATCCACATCAACACCTCCCTTACGAAAGATACTGCGAACCCGAGCGTAACTGTATTGCATATAGGTAGCGGTATTACCCTCAAGGGCCATCATTTTGTCATAACTGAAAACGTAATCACTAGTACGATTATGCGATAAATCGGCATACTTAATAGCTCCATGTCCCACGACATCTGCGATATGATTTCGGGTCGCTTCATCCAGTTCCGGACCATTGGGTTTTCCGTCATCATTGGCTGAAACGACCTCAAAAGCCTTACTTACTGCTTCATCTAACAATCCTTCCAGACCAACCGCGACACCGGATCTGGTTTTATAAGGACGTCCGGTTTCGTCCAACACAGTGCCAAAACTAATATGGTGCATTTTGACATCCGGGGCATTCCAGGCATTCGCAACAGCAAACAACTTGTGGAAATGTTCACTTTGACGATGATCCACAACATACAGAATCTCATCTGCATCCCACTCGTTCATTCTGTATGCAATCGTGGCCAGATCTGTCGTCGCATAAAGATAGGCGCCATCGCTTTTCTGAATAATCATTGGAGTTTCGAAATCATCAAGGAAGACACATTGAGCACCTTCACTTTCTGACGCCATACCAGCCTGTTGCAGTCCTGTCACAACTCCAGGCAGCATGTGATGATAAAAACTCTCACCATATTCCACATCAAATTGAACCTTTAAGCGAGTGTATACGCGTTGAATATCTTCACGACACTTGGGAAGAAACTCTTCCCATAACTGACGGTTCGTGGCATCTCCCTGGTGAAGTTGAGCAGTTTCCAAGAGAACACTTTGAGCAATGTCCGGATGCTGCTGAGCGTAACCCTTGAGCTGTTCATCCTCTTCAATCGCTGCAACTTTGGTCTGCATCGATTCGAATATTTTTCGAGCCTGAGACAATTGCTCTCTGGCTCTTGCTAACATTTTGGAGTGTTTTTTATCTTCTTTCTTATCACCGGTTGGTTGGATTTGTTCTAATCTTTCAAGTTCTGTTGCACGCCTTCGGATTTCCTGTTGCTGAGTATCCAGGCCATTTTTACTCTTCCAATAATCAATCAGTTGATTAACTAAACGATAAAGCCGACTAAGTTCTTTTACTTCATGTTGCTGATAAGCTTGCCGATCTACAAAGTGTTTGTAACCGTAAATGATCATCCCGAACTGAGTACCCCAGTCTCCGAGATGATTATCCGTAATCACCTGATGTCCTAAGAATCGAAGTGTGCGTGCCAGACTATCGCCAATCACTGTGGAGCGAATATGACCAACGTGCATGGGCTTAGCAACATTCGGTGACGAGTAGTCAAGGATATAGGTATTAGGATCATCGACAGGAGAAACACCAATTCGGTCGTCACCGGCCGCCACATGGATCTGAGAACTGATCCAGTCCGGACAGATCGATAGATTGATAAAACCAGGTCCGGCAATGTCCGTCTGGCTACAGATATCATCAAGCCCAACCTTTTCCAGAATTTCAGCTGCAACATCCCGAGGGGCTTTGCCCAATCGTTTACCTAAGGGCATTGCGAAATTGGCCTGATAATCTCCAAACCGTGCATCCTGAGCCTGCTTAATCATGTCCAGCAGGTTTTGCACATCCGAGTCACCAGCATATTCTGTCAGGACTTCATGAAATCTGTTTTTTAATGCAGCAAGAATATTCATAGCACTCGGTGGGTATCGGTCGGTCGCACAGCACGACTTAGCCAAGCTGTTCAGCAGGAATCAAATCAGAAACATCAACTTTTGTAGCATCAGCCCAAAGTGATTCGAGACTGTAGTACTCCCGCGACTGGTCGTCAAACAAGTGAATTACGATACTACCATAGTCAAGCAGAATCCATCTACTTTCCTGGTATCCCTCGATACCAATACGTCGGTCTTTAAGGTCGTCTTCCAGCTTATGGTCAATCTCTTCGCTCATTGCATGAAGCTGACGACGACTGGAACCGGTAGCCAATACGAAAAAATCAAACATCGTTGACTGTTCACGAACATCCAATACGACAATCTCGCGACCAGCATTTTCAGCTGCAGTCTCAGCCGCAGCACGAGCTAATTCTAAACTACGAGCAATACGCTCTGCTTCATCAGGTACCTCGCCTCGAGGTAAACGATCCGAATTCGGTAAATACTCTTCTTCGTTAGTTGAATCAGTCACAGTCATTATTCCATTGGAAGACTGGCGCATACTATATACGCCAATACCGAATTCTACTCGCACATCGAAATAATGTCACCGGCAGAAATATGGAGCTCTGACATTCAAATGTCACAATTCGGTGTCAAAACTCGTCGCCGACGCAATTAAAAGATTTCTAACGCGGTGAGGCTGTAGCGAACAACCAAACCGGCAATAACAACACTAACCATGCTCATAAGCTTAATCAGAATATTAAGACTGGGTCCGCTGGTGTCTTTAAATGGATCGCCAACTGTATCACCGACAACGCCGGCTTTGTGAGCATCTGAGCCTTTACCTCCGAACTTACCCGTTTCAATATACTTCTTGGCATTATCCCAGGACCCACCTGAGTTGGACATGAAGATCGCGACACAGAATCCGGACGTCATGGTTCCAACAAGCATACCAAGCACACCACCGACACCTAACAAAAGTCCCGTTGCCAGTGGAGTAAGAAGCCCCAGCAGGGAAGGAGCAATCATCTCTTTCTGTGCAGCCACAGTACTGATACGAACTGGCTCGGCATAGTCAGGGGTTTCCGAATAATCCAAAATACCCGGTTTCTCTTTAAACTGACGGCGAACTTCATCTACCATTCCACCTGCGGCACGACCAACGGCATTCATCGTCATCGCACAGAATACGAAGGTTGCCATACAGCCTATAAAGACCCCAACTAAAATTTTAGGATTGAGTAGCGATGCGTCATAGTACCGAGCAAAGTCGGGAAGGGTTGCTTTGTCACGGCGAACTAAAGTCATACTCTGACCATCGACCGTTAATAAAATTCGATGACCCCGGGGCTTTAGCTCCTTCGTCACTTTCTGTGGTTTACCACTGTCATCTGTGATCTCAAAATCACCCGAAATCGGCGTTATTGGATCACTCGGCATCTTACGCCAAGTTTCAGCCTGGTTCACTTCATCGGGAAATGCCAACCAGGAAACGGGGCTGTCCGCTTCAGTATTATTTTGAACAATCAACTGGCTATTCAACTTGTACCAGCTTCCATCAGCTTCTGCAGTCACTGCTGAGTCTGCCCAGCGGTCAAATCCATCTCGAACCTGTTCCACATAGGCTGCCAACAAAGCCAATGCAGTCAACGCAGCCGAGCCAATAGCAAAGCCCTTCCCTGTTGCGGCCGTTGTATTCCCTAAACTATCCAGAGCATCCGTACGTTCCCGAACGATTGGTTCCAACCCTGACATTTCAGCATTACCACCAGCATTGTCGGCAATGGGACCATAAGCATCGGTTGCCAAAGTGATACCCAGCGTACTCAACATTCCAACCGCGGCAATTCCAACACCGTACAGCCCCTTGGTAAATTCATTCACATCGCGGAACTCAAATCCATTGGCAAATCCAAAGGAGAGCAGGGTGGCAGCACAGATGACCAAAACGGGCAGCCAAACACTCTGCATGCCGTCAGCAATACCACGAATAATCACATTGGCAGGTCCCATTTGTGCTGACTCTGAAAGATCTCTGGTCGGCTGGTATTCATCACTCGTTACATACTCGGTCCAAAATCCAATCACCCAACCTGCGCACAATCCAACGATAACACTGAGAGCAATCATCCAATGCTCAGGACCCATAATCCAGTTAGTTAATAGCAGGGCAGCAATAGCCACCAATACTGTTGAAGTATTGATCCCTTTACCAAGTGCCTTAAGTAATGCTGACTGGCTCGCATCGTCATCACTTTTGATGAGATAGATTCCGACAATCGAAAGAAAGATTCCTACCGCTGCAATACACATTGGCAGGAACAGAGCGTTCATCTGATCTTCAGTAGACTGAAAAGCGGCCACACCTAATGCGGCCGTAGCAAGAATCGACCCACAGTAACTTTCATAAAGGTCTGCTCCCATTCCAGCCACGTCGCCAACATTATCACCAACATTATCAGCAATTGTAGCCGGGTTTCGCGGGTCGTCTTCCGGAATGCCCTGCTCGACTTTTCCCACCAGGTCAGCACCAACATCCGCAGCCTTGGTAAAAATACCACCACCAACACGCGCGAATAATGCCTGCGAGCTGGCACCCATTCCAAAGCACAGCATCGTGACCGAAAGTTGAGATAGATTCAGTTCAAAAACCCACTTAAGGATCGCATACCAAATCACAATATCCAAAAGGCCCAACCCAACCACCGTCAGACCCATCACCGCGCCTGAGCGGAATGCGACCCGCAGGCCTTCATTCAGACTATGCTGGGCTCCGGCCGCCGTTCGACTACTTGCCCAGGTTGCTGTCTTCATTCCAAAGAAACCTGCCAGACCAGAAAATAATCCACCTGTAACAAATGCAAACGGAACATATTCACTTTGTACCTTCAGGACAAAAGCGGCAATCGCCAAAAAGATAAAGATAATGACGAAGAACTTAATGACAACTCTGTACTGCTGCGTAAGGTATGCCTGCGCACCATCACGGACGTGCCCGGCCAGTTCGATCATCCGCTCATCACCTTCGTCACTAGCCATCATTGAACGGAAGAAAAGATAGGCCTGAACCAGAGCAGTCATCGCTCCGAGAAAACAAATCGCCCAATAGATCGTATCTGAATTTAAGGTCGCAGTATCTGTTGCTTCTGCAGCCAAAGCAACATTCTCCGCAAACAATGCTAACAATAAAACCGGCACCAGATAAAAGAGATTGCTTTGCTTTGCAATAACTCGATAAATTGCGTTCATTAATGAGCTCATCCCGGTGTCCTTCACGATCCTAAACCCGATATTCAGTGCCTAATTTCGGTAGCTTTTCTTAAGTACATTCCATTCTTTTAGGAAGAGTAGTCTATCCAATGGTAAAACGGATGGTCAACTATTTTGCAGGCCAAATATCACAAGTTTTTTCACGTATTTTTACGATTGTTTAACAGACCATTTTATGAATCTCATATGATGACAATAGGTCAATTTTTTCTCCTGCCCAAGCTTTGCATTCCATTTTGATTGTTTATGCACCTCTGCTTCAAACACCTTAACCTGTTCGTACTGAGTGCCCTGCTCATTCAGTCATTTTTATTGCCCTACTCGCAAGCCCAGCAACCCTCTAACGACTGGCCTCGGTGGCGAGGGCCCAATGGTACAGGACGATGGCAAGCCCCGGAGAATCTACAGCTAGACTGGTCTGCTAATAAACCAGTACTAGTTTGGAAACAATCCGTTGGTGCTTCTTACAGTGGCCTGGCAGTCTCTGGCAATTTGGTCATTACTATGGACCGAAAAACTAACAACCAAACCAACAATGACCCGCTGGCAGGAAACGAAAGGATTATCTGCCTCAATAAACAAACCGGGGAACTAGTCTGGGAGTTTTCATACCCGGCACATTATAAAGATCTGGATTACAACAAAGGCCCTCGCATCACGCCGACTATTTATCAAAAGAAGGTGTACACTCTAGGAGCGGTCGGGCATCTGACTTGTCTAGATGCAATCTCCGGTAAGAAAATCTGGCAACGGGACTTAGTAGCTGAGGAAAAAGCCAAAGTTCCGACTTGGGGATATTCGGCTTCGCCTTTAATCATCAATGATTCACAACTGGTCATTCATGCAGCCCTGCAACCCAATGGCTGCTTCGCGGCGTTTGATTGCAGTACCGGTAAAGAGATTTGGCGTAGCGGGGATGATCCGGCCGGTTACAGTGCACCCATCCTCATTCAACAAGGTGAAAATCAACAGTTAGTCGGCTGGACTCCCAAGCACATTATTGGGATGTCGTCAAACAACGGTAACATCCAGTGGAAAATTCCCTATGAAGTAACCTACGGTGTTTCAATCGCCACTCCGATCTATCAACAGGGACACATTCTCGTATGTGGTTATTGGGAGGGATCCAAATTGATCAAGGTTTCAGACGATTTGAAAACTGCGAAACTGGTATGGGAAGAAAATAAATATTTGCGCGGATTAATGTCACAGCCTTTATATCGTGAGAATCACGTTTACCTATTAGATAAACAACACGGCCTAGTCTGTTTTAACCTCATAACCGGTAAAGTCGTTTGGACCGACAACAATCAGCTTACACCCCGCGGACGCAATCCTCAGGCATCATTGGTTTGGATCAATAATTCAAGTAATGCAGTGTGCTTAAACGCCGAAGGTGAATTAGTCGTAACCTCTCTAACTGTAAAGGGTTACAACGAAATTAGCCGGCATAAAATCATCGATTTCACATGGGCCCACCCTGCCTATAGCGGAGACCTTGTTTTCGCTCGAGATGATAAACAATTGGTTTGTTATCGCTTGCCGACTAAAGTGTCCAAGCCAAAATAATCCTAATAAGGCTATTTTGTATGCCATTGGATTGGCGATTAGAACTAAAGCAGCCTGTTTTTTACTCGCGCAAAGTAAAGCTGCGTAGAATACACAGGTATGAAACAAGTTACATTCAACAGGCGGGCCGCATAACAGGCCTAACAATTTAGGCACTCCCATTTTGCCTAGAGAAAATTCAACAGGAATCGGAACATGTCCAAGGCTCAAATCAAACGTCGTGTTGCTTTATTTGGTATCGCTGCAAACGCCATCGCATTGCCAATCGTCATCAATGCTGCCAATAGAAATAATAGTGATTCTCCGGTAACAAAGCAGGACTTTGTCGATTTTTTCGAAGCCAAAAAACGTGGTGACATCGACGTGATGTTTATTCCGCGTAACAGCAAATCCGCTAATGTAATTCTCCGTAATAAGACTAAGAATGGTCTTAAAGTCCGAATGCCTGAAGCATTCGCCGGCGTACCAATGCTAGGCCAAATGGGCGGCATGGGTATGGGCGGCGGCATGGGTATGGGCGGCGGCATGGGTATGGGCGGCGGCGGCGGTATGGGCATGGGCGGCGGCGGTAT
>PAPJ01000011.1 GCA_002709045.1 Planctomycetaceae bacterium
TGCGTCAGGTTTTTCGTTCAGAGATGCGTCAGGTTGCTCTGAGTTGCACCCGGCAAGTAATAGCGCAATTAGCATTAGTAATCGTTTCATTTTTGCTTCCCTGTTTATGATGTAGATTTCTACCCATTATAGATGCATTACTCTGCGATTCACGGCGCGGAAAAAGGTTGAATTCTTATGATTTTGGCAAGCAGACTGCTTACAGAATCCGTGACACAAATGTGACACAGAATGGTGGGCAACAGAGCTGCACGGAGTCACCGGAGGAATCAGAAAAGGCTAGTATGCAAGTGTCTGCACTTCTGTGCAACCTACTACAAACTAGCCAAGTGCCCCCACTAGGACTCGAACCTAGAACCCTCTGATTAAGAGTCAGATGCTCTGCCAGTTGAGCTATAGGGGCTGAAATATCTATCCTAACCCAAAGCAATAGACCGGCAAGGGGTTATCAATTTCTCCAGCTATTCGTCTTCCAGGGCCATGCCCAACTGCCCCATTTTGCGATAAAGATTGGAACGATGGAGCCCCAACTGCCTTGCCACTTCGGACATATTGCCACGGCATTTTTTGATCTGACTGCGGATTAATTCAATCTGAAAGTTCTTTGTCGCGTCATTTAAAGTACCGTGATAACTGATGACACCATCAGCCTCATCCTGACTGTTGGCAAATGACAGATCTTCAGCAGCTATCCGGTTTGAATCACTAAGATAAATGATTCTTTCAATCATATTTCGCAGTTCACGGACGTTGCCCGGCCAATGATGAGCCAGCAGACGTTTGCGAGCAGCGGCTGATAATTTTGGTGCTTTGCGCCGCGCGCGAGTCGACAACTCTTTCAGGAAATGTTCAGCCAACAGGAGGATATCTTCACCTCGCTCTCGCAAGGCAGGCAACTCAACGGTCATGACGTTCAATCGATAGAATAAATCCTCTCGAAATCGTTTTTCACGTACCATCTCGCTCAGATCCTGATTCGTCGCAGCAATCACTCGGGCATCCGTGTGAATCGGTGTCGAACCTCCCACTCGTACGACCATTTTGTCTTCGAGAACGCGAAGTAACTTTGCCTGTCCTGACAAACTCATGTCACCAATTTCATCGAGTAACAAAGTCCCCCGGCTGGCTAATTCAAATTTCCCCTCGCGATCTTCACGGGCATCTGTAAAAGCCCCCTGAACATGTCCGAATAATTCGCTTTCGAGTAGGGACTCTGAGATCGCTGCACAGTTTACAGCGACTAAGGGTTCATCGCGACGGTCACTTTTAAAGTGCAAGAGCTGACTGATAACTTCTTTGCCGGTTCCATTTTCTCCCAGGATCAGAACAGCAAGATCCGTGTTGGCAATACGGTCAAGTGTGGTGCGCAGTGCCACGATTTGCGGGCACTCACCAATTAATGACACACCTTCTGCAGCCTGTTCAGCAATGAGGCTGCGACTGGCAATAATCTGCTCTACTTCCTGTGCTTCTTCCAGTGCAGCGGCGACATGACTTGCCAGATCTTCAAGAGCTTTGAGATCCGAAGATGAAAAGGCACCGTCTTTTTTATTGAGTACTTCGAAGGCCCCGATCACTTCGCCATCGCGATCCCGCAGGGGACAGCAGATAAGATTGTTGGTTGTGAAGTCGAGCTTGTTATCCACATCCCGATTGATTTGTTCCTGACCGTCCACTTCGTCAATCCGCATCGAGTATCCGGATTGAACCACTTCTCCAACGACTCCGGCATCATCCGGTACGCGGAGTTCCGTGTCGACAATTCCTAAAGCCGGTCGAGCGACCAACTGTTCGTTTTCTTTATCCCAAAGAAAAAGACTCGCTCGCTCAGCCTCAAGTAATTGGGTTGACGCTTCAACGATCTCAAGTATCAATTGGTCTGTTTGTTTGATTCCGTGCCACTGAGCCGCAATCTTCAAAATCGTTTCTGTTCGAATCGATCGATCCTGTAACTGTTGGTAGCAATGCCACTGAGCGATGCCGCTCAACAACGCGGCGTAAATTTCACTTAACTGTGTTAAGCCAATTTCCGGATCGGTAACATGTATGGCCATGCAGTACTGCTCAGGACTCTCCGACAAAAAACTATTTTGCGAGAATCCCAGCCAGGTGTCTGAACCCACGATTCCGGTCGAATCTAAAGACTGCTGAAGAACGGACTCGGGTGGACTAGCTTCGCCACGACGCGCTAATTCAACCCACCTGATGCCATCGGCTACGCGAATTACACAACCCTGAATCCAACTCTGGCCAGCAAGAATATCCGTAACTTGCTGAGGGTAGTCCTTGTCCGTAATTGAAAGTTTTAGTAGTGCATTATTCATAATAAACCCCTGTATTCAATATGATACACTAATTAGGCCTGCATGTGTAGTCATAATGATTAAAAAGAATCTAATTTCAATAGGTTTAATTGGTTTGTTCGATCGTTGGCATGATATAGGTTGCGGACAATCTGACTTTGTTGAATTAGACTAGGTTTGTATCGGAGTACAGCGGTGGCTTCTCTGTTAGGCTGAAAAAGTGGGTGCTCTTTTTAAGGTGGCAAGCAAAATATGATCGATTTGAGTCAGGAGCTAGTGATTGATTCGTTAGCTGGATTACTCGAAAATTTTTGGAATGTTTCTGGCGAGAAGATCGCAAAGCTCGAATCGGAACGAGACCCTGATGAGGGCACGCCGGTTTTCACTGTCGAGGGGCAATACGTAGCTCAGGGCTGGACTGAGTGGACGCAGGGATTCCAGTTCGGCTCTTCGATTATTCAATACGATGCCACCGGTGATTCAGAATTTCTCGAAAGCGGCCGTCGGGCAACGGTCGAATATATGGCATCGCATGTTACTCATTTTGGCGTCCATGACCATGGCTTCAATAATGTCAGCACCTATGGTGCCTTACGCCGTTTAATGCTTGAAGGCCGATTACCGGCCAACCAGTGGGAGTTGCAATTTTACGAATTGGCACTCAAAAGCAGCGCTGCCGTACAAGCTTATCGTTGGTCTGAAACCGTGGATGGTGATGGATTCATTTACTCGTTCAATGGTCCACACTCGCTCTTTTGTGATACGATCCGCAGTCTTCGCAGCCTGTCAGTTGGGCATCAGCTTGGGCATGAGCTAATGCATGAAAATGATGACCGGGTTTCCTTGCTCGATCGCATGTTACAGCATGCCCGTAGTACCGCTCGCTACAGCGTTTACTATGGTGAAGGTCGTGATGACTATGACCAGTGGGGACGAGTGGCTCATGAAAGTATCTTTAATGTGAATGACGGTCGTTATCGCTGCCCCGGCACTCAACAGGGATACTCCCCATTCACTACCTGGACGCGTGGACTGGCCTGGATCATGACCGGATACCCGGAACAACTTGAATTCCTGCAAACCATCAGTGACGACGAGCTTGAACTCTACGGTGGCCGGCAGCAGATCGAAACCATGATGCTTAAAGCTGCCCGGGCAAGTTGTGACTTTTTCATTGAAAACACACCTACCGACGGCATTCCTTATTGGGATACAGGAGCACCTGAATTGTCACAAATCGGCGACTACCTCAATACAGCTTCGGATCCGTTCAATCATCATGAGCCCGTAGATAGTTCGGCTGCTGCCATTGGGGTGCAGGGATTACTTCGTCTGGGAAGATTCCTTAACCAAAGAGGCGAAGATGGCGACAAATACATTCAGGCAGGATTAGTCAGCGCCAGGTCTTTACTAAGTGATCCGTATTTATGTTCGGATCCAAACCATCAAGGACTTTTGTTGCACAGCGTTTACCATCGTCCTCGTGGTTGGGATTATATGCCTGACGAATCCCGGGTACCTCGTGGTGAAGCCTGTATGTGGGGTGACTATCACCTTCGTGAGCTTGCTTTGTATCTTCAGCGACTGATTGATGATGGCCCGTATTACACCTTCTTTTCCGCGAGCTACCAAGCGTAACCTCCATTTATTTACCTAGAGGAAAACGCCCCAATGCGTTTCTTTTCATTTGTCACAGCATACCTGTTTGCTTTATTACTTTTTGCTACGCCGAACACCGTCCAGGCAAAAGTTGAGAGATTTGAAATTACAGAAAAAACTCTTTTTGCGGAAGGAAAAGAGTTTGGCGCAACCGGAACATATGATTTGCTGCAAGGTAAGGTTTATTTTGCATTGGACCCGGCACTGCGGCAAAATCAACGGGTTGTTGATCTTGAATTAGTGACTCCTGGTTCTGATGGACTCATACGTTTCTTTGCCGATTTGGTTATCCTCACCCCAACAAACCCGGCAAAATCAAGCGGGGCAGTACTTTACGATGTCAACAATCGTGGCAATATGCGGACATTGGACTTTTTCAATAATGCCAAAGGTGGAAATAGTCTCGACACCAAAGCTCATGCCGGCAACGGGTTTCTAATGAACCATGGTTGGACTGTGATTTCGAGCGGATGGGACGGAGAACTACTGACGGGAACTTCCCGATTAAAGCTATATCCACCAACTCTGGGCAAAGACATTACCGGATTAGTTCGCTATGAGTTCACACTGGCTAAAGGAAAGCAATCCGGTGGGATTACAGCAACAGGACACGGTGCTTTTCAGTATGAAGATGCAAAGATTAGTGCGGCGACGCTGACAAAGCGTCCTCATGCTCGAGCTGCACGCACTCTCATTCCCCGCGCACAATGGTTTACGGAAATCAGAGAAACTGATAACCCTCAGCCTGGCGATCAAAAAAAGATCGACCTTTATCTAACCACTAAAGCAGAACAGGGACAAATCTATGAACTGATTTATCTGGCGCATTCTCCTCAGGTCCACGGCACATGTTTTACTTCCGTTCGTGATTTAATTGATGCCGTAAAGACAGGGCAGGGTGAAGGAAATCCTCTGCTGTTTAATGGCAATTCTTACCTCAAGCGAGCTCATGCTTTTGGGATTTCGCAGGCCGGTCGTTATCTGCGGGAGTTCCTTTATTCAGGATTTAATGAATCAGAGTCTGGAACCAAGGTTTTTGATGGTCTGATTCCTCATGTATCCGGCGGAGGTATGGGGTCCTTCAATCATCGTTTTGCTCAGCCAACACGGTTTTCCGGACAGAGGTTCAACCATGACTATCCGGTTGATCGATTTCCATTTACTTACGATAGTCAAAGGCATCCGTTTCGCGATTTTGAAGATGGGTTACTAGAGCAAGCCAGAGCGACTCGCACAGTACCAAAAATAGTCCATACGCAATCCAGCTCGGAATACTGGCATCGCGCCGGTTCCCTAACGCATACCGATCCTTTAGGCAGGTATGATACCCGATCTGCCCGCAACGTCCGCTTTTATACGTTCGGTGGCACTCAGCACGGACCGGCAAAATATCCGACATCAAAAGGAAATGCCGCTTATCCTAAGAACCCTGCTGACTTTCGGCCGTTGATGAGAAGTATCCTTCTTAAACTCGATGGTTGGGTACGGGGCCGACCAATGCCTGCCAGCATTATCCCCACGATTAGGTCGGCAACGCTTGTACACTGGGAGCAACATTCGGTTGGATTCCCTGATCTGCCGGAGATAAGTTATCCAACGGTTATTCATCAACCAAATGATTGGTATTACGGAGTCAACTGGGAATCGGATCAAAGTAAAATTCAGCTCCACCCGCCTCAAATGCGAAACGACTATCGCGTGCTGGTGCCGAAAGTTGATGCGGACGGGAATGAACTTGGTTGTTTGCAACCTCCGGAAGTTGCCGTGCCACTGGGAACGTACACAAGTTGGAATCTGTATCCCAAAGATCATCCGGCACGTCCGGATCTTGTCGGCTTATCCGGGGCATTTCTTCCCTTTGAAAAGACAAAGCCAGCACGGGAAGAATCCGGTGATCCGCGATTATCGATTTTGGAACGGTATTTGACCCGGCAAGATTACCTGACAGCGTTTCAGGCAGCCTGCAAACAATTAGTAAAACGGGGCTTCTTGTTGGAATCGGAAATCCCCGTTCTATTAGAGAAACATGGTGAGCGTTATCTGGACTTAGCCGGATCGACCGATAATTAAAAAGTTCGAAAACTCAGGATATACCAGCCAGCATGAAAAACGCCTGGGTTCGTAAACTCTATCTCACGCATCAGCAATTATTATTGCCGGCCATTATTTCCATTACGGTCCTGGCTGCAATCGGCTTTCAACGATTTTCCTTCGATAATGAAGCACGCGGGTTGTTTCGCACCAACGACTCAACATTCGATCAACTGGAAGAAATCTTTGCGCAGTTCAGGCCTGATGAAAACGATTGTCTGGTTGTTTTGAAGAACCCCGATTCGACGTTCTTTAGTGAGCGTCACGTACGGCAGATGCAGAATCTGGTGACCATACTTGAAAAAGATTCACTGGTCAGTCATGTGGTATCTATCTTTAGCCCGGAGATGCTTGTTTGTGACCCTTTACCACGCCCGTTGGTTCCCCGATCAGATATAGACGGAGTGGATTGGATCAAAGTTGAAAAAGAGGTGCTTAGCCATCCGATTGCAGCTGGGAACCTAATAACACCTGATGGTCAGGCGATGATGATGGTTATTCAGCTTGGTAATGATGATTTACTTGTTAGTGATTATCAGCCTACGGTCGATCAGCTCAGACAGGTCATTGTCGATTGGCGGGAGAAGTCAGGAATGATGGCTTATTTAACTGGTTTACCTCCGGTTCGAGTGGAGATTTTCCGTTCGATTAAGACTGATACTTTCAACCTAATGCTTGCTGGTGCTCTGGTAGCCGTTTTTATTGCTTTGGTAGCTTTTAGAAATTGGGCGTTGGCATTTATGGCGGTGGCCGGAGCTGGAATTGGAAGTTTTTGGGCCTTGGGACTACTCAGCTTAACCGGTGTCAAAATCAATTTGATTACCACCATTCTGCCGGTTCTTGTTGTGGTAATCGGATTGACCGATGCGGTACATCTGGTCTTTGATATTCGGGAATCACGAGTGCGGGGTATCAAACCATCCCGTGCTGCCTGGCTGGCCGTGCGACGATTGGGCATTGCCTGTGCTTTTACATCCGTTACTACAGCTATTGGTTTTGGTTCATTGAGTGTCAGTAGCATCGAAGTGATTCGTCAGTTCGGGATTACCTGTGCTGTGGGGACATTGATTACCTTTCTGGCAGTTCTGCTTATTGTTCCCTGGCTGGCGTCGACCAGGCTGGTTGGTGGTGCTTATCGTGGACAAGTCAGCCGGGATTCGGTTTGGCTAAAGAATTTCTCCGGAGCTTACGCCGACTTTCTGTTAAAGCATCGTTACGTTGTTTTGGGTGTTTTCGGAATCTTTATGGTTTGGATGACAATGACGACGCTGCGTTTGTATCCGGACAGTCATATTAATGAGTCGATTCCTAAAGGAAGTGAAGCCGAAGTTGCATTGCGTGAGGTGGATCAGCAATTTGGTGGAATGCTCAGTTCGATTGTTCTGGTGCAATGGGATCCTGCCCGACAGGATCTGGGTGATCCTTATGATGTGTTACGATCTGTTGAATCAGAAATTGATCAGCAGACGGCGATGATCAATCCGATGTCGATTCTTAATTTCAATGCTGTGGTTGATCAAAGTCCTTTAATTTCACTACCCGGGGAAATTAAAGAGCAGTGGTATCGTCCGGATTTAGGGCGGGCGATTATTGTGGCCCGACTAGCAGATCAGGGAATGCACTATCACCGCGGTGTTATCAGGAAATTTCGTGAGCAAATGGCATTAGTTGAGGCACGCCACGAGGGCTTTCAAATCTCAGTATCCGGTTCAGCAGTCGTGGCATCTCGAAACCTCTCGACCATGATCAATGATCTGGTAAAGTCGTTAATCATCGCAGCCGCTGTAATCATTCTGGTGTTAACAGCCATGTTCCGGTCAATCAAAATGGGATTGGTTAGTTTGCTCCCTAACTGTTTGCCGTTGTTGTTTACGGCAAGTTATTTAGTGTGGACTGGTGAGCCTCTGCGGTTGACGAGCGTTCTGCTGTTTACCGTTAGTTTAGGGATTGCCGTTGACGATACGATTCATTTTTTAGTTCGTTTTCGTCGTGAGCAGTCTGAGGGTAAATCGGTGGATGAGTCGATTCGTAACTCGATTACTTCGGTTGGAGCTGCGCTTGTCGTCAGTACACTTGTTTTGATTGCAGGTTTTTCCGCGAGTGCGATCAGTGTTATGCCTCACAGCCAATTGTTTTCCAAGCTGGCATGTATCTCTGTCGTGATCGCTTTTCTCGGTGACATGGTTCTATTACCGGTTATTTTGCGGATTTTCTATCAAGACAAATCGGCGGACGCATAGTGACGCGTTCAATTGAAGCAGGTGGCTTTTCCATACGGATTAGCTGTGCTACATTGGAATTAAGGTCAGAATTAGCCGTTTTAATGAGATTTATTCACCTCGAACACCTAATAATTTCAGGAGAAAATAAGCCATGCTAACAGTTGGCGATAAGTTTCCAGAGTACAACGTAAAGTGCAATGTAGGGTCAGATCCGGAGAGCCTTAAAGGTTTGACGAACGCTGATTACGATGGCAAGTGGGTTTGTTACTTCTTCTACCCGAAGGACTTCACTTTTATTTGTCCCACAGAAATTGCTGAATTCAACACTCAGCTTGCTGAATTCAATGATCGTGATTGTCAGGTTGTTGGTGGTAGCACCGACAACGAATACTGTCATCTTGCCTGGTGTCAGTCTCACGATGATCTAAAAGATCTCGCTTATCCGTTAATTGGTGCTCAGCGTCTTGCTCACGATTTGGGTATTGTGGATCAGAATGCGGACGTTTGTCTGCGTGCGACGTTTCTAGTGGATCCAAACGGAGTTATCCAGTGGTCCAGTGCTAACGCTTTGAGCGTTGGGCGTAACGTGAATGAAATCCTGCGAGTGCTGGATGCTATTCAGTCAGACGAACTGTGCCCATGTAACTGGAAGAAGGGAGATCCAACGCTATAAGCGATTGGATTCTACTTCTAACGACACAAAAAAATCCTGCCCGGCAATTTGTCAGGCAGGATTTTTTATTTGTTTTATTAGATGGTTTACTCTATGGGAGCTGTCCCGGCACGGAAAGAGATCGTTTGAGTCTGCTTGTCGTGTTTTGGATTTAACTTGATTGCTTCGGTAAAGTCCGCCACTGCTTCATCCTGCTGACCGTTTGATTTGTAGGCAAGACCGCGGTTATAGAATGCTTCAGCCCATTGAGGTTTAAGTTCGATTGCAATCGTATAATCAGTAATTGCCTTTTCGTTTTTCCCCTGACTGGCAAAGATGTCGGCTCGACTCATATAGGCTCGAGCGTGTTCAGGATTGGCTCGAATGGTCTCGGTGAAGTCCTTGATGGCCTGGTCAAATTTTCGGGTATTGTTATAAATGATAGCCCGGTTGAAGTAGGCATTAGGATTGTCAGGGTTCAGTTTGATAGCCTGTGACAGGTCACTGATTGTTTTGTCAATGTTGCCTTTATTCGCATAAGCCACTGCCCGGTTGTTATAGGCTTCAACGAAGTCCGGTTTAATGCGAATTGACTCACTGAAATGCATAATGGCGAGATCGATATTTCCCTGATTTGCATAGGAGACTCCCAAACGATTTCGTGCTTCAGCATGTTCGGTATCTAACTGGATTACTGCATCGTAGTCGACGATTTCCTTAGCGAAATCATTGATTTGTCCATGAGCGATGGCCCGTTGATAATGGGCGTCAACACTTAATGGATCAAGACGAATGGCATGGCTGTAGCAGGCGATAGCGGTATCGATATCTCCTTTTTCAAAGAAAGCATTCCCTTTCTCAATTTCAAGCTGCACACGTTTTCCATTCTCAATGTTTTTAGCTACAGCAGCCAGTTCCTTTTGGGCTTCCTTTGATAGTGTACTTGTACCCACTTCATCCAGTTCTTTTTCGATGCTGCTCTTTTCAAGCGTTCGAAATAGAGGTGCTGTTGTCAGCAACTCCTTGAAGGGGACAGCAGGAGTACCGACGCACCCGCTAAGGGTGATGATCGATAGTACAAATAATGAGCAAAAGGTAAGTTTTTTCATGGTTTGATTTACCAAATACAGTGTGTCTTCCCATCTACGACGAGCATCATTCTGTTAGAGGAAAACCGGATTTAAAGCATCTAATAATGCGCAAACCTACTTTCCGCTATATGCGTTTTTCGACCGGTATAAACCGAATCTTTAGTAAAACCGATATAACAGGAATAACCCGTTAAATTTAACACTCAATTACTGCAATCAGCTATAAAATGCATCCCGCAAAAAGCCTAAAGAACCTAGATTAACAACTTCCCCCCTTTGTTTCAGAGGTATTCAGAGGATGAGGCGGAACCGTATCAAAGAATCGTTGAACGTGTTAGATTGAAGTCTCGATTAAAAAGTTGCTAACAAGTTGGTAGCTATCACGTTAAAGAGAGAAAAGTCATGGAAAGAATCAACGAATTACGCAGTCAGATGACTGATCCTGTGAAAGACATAAAACTGAATTTATCTTCAGTCCTTACGCAAAGTCAGGCGTTATCTTCGCAAGAAACGTGGGCTGTTGCTCTTTGTGCTGCCTATTTTATTCAGGATGAAAATTTGATAGCAGCAATAGAAGCTGATGCGGGTGATGAGTTGACTACCGAGGCACGTGAAGATGCCAAGGCTGCAGCAGCAATTATGGCAATGAATACGGTTTACTATCGATTCCGCCATATGGTCGGTAAAGAAAGTTACTCAAAAATGCCTGCTGGGTTGCGAATGAATCGTATGAGTCATCCTGCTACATCGACTGCATTATTCGAGCTATGTTCCATGGCCTGTGCCGCTTTGGAAGGATGTGAATTGTGTATTCAATCCCATGAAGCCAAGTTGACTGCAGAGTTAAGTGAAAATCATGTACATGAAGCGGTACGAATTGGTGCCGTCATCAAGGGCGCGTCGGTTGCCTTGAGCTAGAAGTGAGTCTGCTGACAGAATAATGAACTAGAGGAATTACGAGATGGCATTCTTTGAATCACTCCCTTACGGGGTTGCGGATTTCACAACTCAGGCTGAACCGGATGATGAACGTCTGTGGGTGCCTCAGGCTGAGAACGTCTGGTTTCGTCCTCTTCACTTAAACCGGACATCCGGTCAGTGGGTCAATCTTTTAAAAGTCAGGAAATCCGGCGTACTAAGTCGACACCGTCATCCTGCCCCGGTGCATGGCTATGTGATTCGTGGCAGTTGGCGTTATCTTGAGCATGATTGGGTAGCCACTGCTGGCAGCTATGTTTATGAGCCACCGGGTGACGTGCATACATTAGTCTGTGATGAAGGCGTCGAAGAAATGATCACCCTGTTTCATATCAGCGGTGCGTTAATATATCTGGATGAAAATCATGAGACAGTAGGATATGACGATGTCCATAAAAAGATTCAGATGTGCATGGAATATTTCGAAAAGGTCGGGCTCGGTGCTGATTATGTGGAACGGTTTACTCGTTAACCAACACTCTGATTACATAATGCTGTAGCCACCGTCGACCGGCAATATAACTCCGGTGACGAATTTTGCCTGATCTGATGCCAGGAATAGAGTCGGTCCGGCCACGTCCTCAGGTAATCCCCACCGCTTCAGTGGTGTGCGATTGGTGATCTCCTTACTACGGTCCTGATCTTCATAAAGAGGTGTGGTTAAAGCAGTTTTGATCCATCCCGGGGCAATAGCATTGACCCGGATCTGATCTTCCGCCCAGGCAATGGCCAGACTTTTTGTGAATTGTACGACTCCGCCCTTGCTGGCACTATAGGCAGGTACGTAACCGCTACCGAAGAAACTGAGCATTGAAGCGGTATTAATGATACAACCCTGACTGGCGGTTAGCAGTTGCTTAGCTGCATAGCACATTCGCATCGTACCATGCAGGTTAACATTGATTGCTTTTTCAAAACCCTCGGCCGTATGTTCCTGATTGTCACGTAAAATGACTCCGGCACAGTTTATCAGCACATCCAAATGCTGCAGGTCATTGAGTGTAGTAGTGATTTGTTCCTGACTGGTCACATCCAGAACCCGGCAATCTAAATCGGGGTACAAGTTACCTGTTGCTTCGGTCTCACCGGCACTGACACCTGTTGCGATGACCTGATAACCGGCAGCCTGAAATCCCAAGCTAATTCCTAAACCAATCCCGCTTGTGCCACCGGTTATCAACACTGTTTTTTTCATTTTTTTTCCGCCATCAATATTTTTTGTAGCGTATTTAATACATCACCGTAGTTCATTGTATTACTTTATTGATTGGCGACAAAATCCTGTTGCCGATAAAATGGATAAAGCTATCTATTCTCCGTTTACTGCGGCGATAGATGGCATCGGGCGGAATCAATTAAAGAAACAGTGTTATGCAACTTGCTACATACTTCGGACCAGTGGCAATTCTGGATCTTCTTGAATTTATATTTGAGGATGGTGGATGTTGCTGTTCTTTAGTTGTTATTGTAATTATCATTTTTAGTTTGTTGCTCAATCGTTCTACCTCAAACAATTGTCCGGACTGTGAACATAGTAATCAGAAGAATGCTGTCTTTTGTTCGAAATGTGGAGCAGCGATAAAGATTTTAAAAACTCCCACTTCGTTTTATCCCAATCTGAAACTAAGGATTAAGAACTGGAAAAAATGGGGCTGGATTTCAGAATCCGCTCATAAACGGCTTAAAGAGTTAAACGAAGCGGATGAGTTAGTCTTTCGAGGTCATAATCCTGAAGCACATTCCCATAAGTTCACGCAGGTTGGTAACGCTTCGAGTCAAGAGCCCGTGGTCCCTCCCGATGACAAGGATGCTGCTAAAACGGACGAGACTTCTTCCCCTGCCGTCGAAAGTAAATCACCTGTGGAAGATTCGGTGGTGGATCAGGAAAAAACGGTGATTAAGCCGGTCGACTCTGAATCTCCCCGGCCCGAGCCAACGAAGCCGGAAATAGCCAAGCCGGCGAAGGCATTACCCAAACCATCGCTTCCTCCGGTTAAACCCAAAGCTTCGAAGCCTTTATTTATTTCCTCGAAACCTACTAAGCCGCCTGTGCAGACTTCGGTTTCCCGCGTGCTAGAAGTTGCTCCGTCGAGCCAGCCAATTAAAGAAGCAAAGCCTGTTAGGGCGGTTCCCGTACCTCCACCAAAGCCTCCGCGCAGATTGTCCGACATCCTGCGCGGCTTCATGGATGAAAGCAACATCAAGCTTGGTGAATTCGTAGCCGGTTTGTTAATCATCATTGGTTCAATTGGGCTCGTGACAGCTCTCAACATAGCCTACAAAAACATTCCTTACTTATCGTCGGTCGTCTTCCTGACCATCGTTTCGTTATTCCATATTTTTGGGGTCTACTCTTTAAAGAAGTGGAACCTGGCGTCTTCGAGTCGGGTCGTCTTACTCATCGGGAACCTGTTGATTCCGCTGAATGTCTTCATGACGACCATGGGAGACACATCGTTAGCGGAGCAACGGATCTTTTTCATTTTGGCGGTGGTGGTTGCCGGAGTGAGTTTTGGAGCGATGAGTTTTTATTCAGCTCGTCTGTTGGCACCAAAGCGACCATGGCCATTGATTCTGGCATTGATGGGGCCATGTTTATGTCAATTGGTGATTAAGTTAGTGATGACGGGAGAGGACTTTGTTCCAACACCGTTGAATACCAATGGGTTGCTTTTGCCAGCCATTGCCTTTATCAGTTTTGCCATACTTAGCGAACATCGATACTTTCGTAAATCCGAAGATGTAACACCAGATGACGCATTTTCTTTGCTGCGAGTCTTGGGCTTAGGCGTGTTTTCTTTAGGAGCCTGTATCGCCCTCATGTTTTCCCGCCTCCACACGCAGGAGCAGGGAATTGAACTATCGCAGTATCTCTCTAATCCACTCATGATCCTTTGCTTCATTGTGGTTTCTGCGGGCATGTTGATTTATCGACGGATTGAAAGCGATGATTATTTGAAACTGCAAATGGGCGGCATGTGGATGGCAGTGACTGGTTCTATGGGAATCATCATTGCGATGCTGTTGGCTGTCCCCGATGTTAATAGCATGATCATCGCCAGTTTTGTAGGTGCTGTTTTAGCTTTGATCTTTGGTTATGTGACCCGAATTACGTTTCTTACTGCTGCCGGAACTTTGTGTGTCGGAATTGGAATTTGGAGTGTCTATTTAAGTGGGCGATATGTGGACGATTTGACGTTTGTTCAATTACGTAACGAGATTGCCAACGGAATGACCTCGATCTTGTTCACGGTGACTGCCGTCATTGCAGGGGTTTTACACTTCTTCTTTGAGAAAATTGAGAACCGTGAACGTCCGGAGTTTAGTAAAGCAGGTTACCTAGGCGTATTGTTATTAGCGGGAGTGGGATTGGCCAGTGCGTTTGCTTCTCATCTACCATTCCTGACAGCGACGAATTCAGATCTGACTTTGGTAGTCTTCGCTGTCTATGCCATCGCAAGCCTGGTGGCTTCCCTGTTTACCTCGATGAAACTGGTGCATCAGATTGCTACAGGGTTGGTTGCCGTTACTTCGTTGAAATTTGTCAACACCGACTTAATCTTGGATTTAGCATGGTTGCCTGAAGAGAATCTTCTGGGGCGATTGGTTGTATTTAGCTGGATGTTTTTGGGGGCTTATGTTGTCACGCTGATTGCTCAGTGGAGTTTACGAGAGTCACGGCAGGAAAGACTAGCCCGTGATGGAGTATTGCATTCAGAGTTTGAGTGGCAATGGCCACTTACCATGACAACTCTTGCCTACTTTGTAGTGGCAATACTCAATGTCTTCTACATGTATTTTGGGCAGGGCAGTTACATCGCGGTCGTTATGCAAGGTGTCTTATTGACCGGGGTTGCAGTCTTGCTTGGCCTCCGGCACAAAACCGACTGGACCTGGATGTTTGTTCAAATTCAGTTAGTCTTTACCATCGCTGCCGCCACGACCATGCTGCAGGCACATGCCGTGGAGTCCTTCCAATTCTGGGATTGGGAGCATCTACGATTACAAATGATAGTGCTGGCGGTTGAGATGCTAGGTTGGACAGCGTTCAGAAAGATTAGCCAGCAATCGAGTCACTTAAACGGTATCGTTGTGACGGACTTAATGTATATGGATTTCTTCCTGCATGCATTGGCCACGATAGCAGTTTATATCATTTGGGTGTTCTCGCTTGTTCAACCCCTTCAAGGTGTTTATCCGGATTCAGCATTCCTCGATGGACTCAATCAGTTTTACGGTGGGTTGTCTTTGGAAGGTTCGGCGGTTGGATCGTTGGATTGGATTCTTTGGGGCCTTAACTTATTGGCCTGGATTTGCGTACTACCCGACAGGCAACGTCGAGTTTCCAGCTTCTGTGGATTGTTGACACTAAGCGCGCTGCCGATTTTAGCCAGCACCTATCTTGCTGAAAGTGCTGCTTCAGTAAATATGAGCTTGATTCACTATCTCAAATGGGGATATGGGATTTTCGGTGTCGTCGTGACTGCCTTGGTTTGTACCGACCGTTTTTGGTGGCGAGCCTTGCAGGAGAATTATCCGCGTCTGATGAAGAATCAGGATGAGAAATCGGAAGGTGATCATGCCGAATATACCTGGATGGCCTTACGGATGGTTTCCTTTATCGCCGCCTCCTTACCCGTCGTCATCTTAACCGCTGCCCATTTTGCTTATACGTCTTCCATTTCAGGCATTGGGAAAGAATTGAATGAGATTGTATTGTTACAGCCGACTAGTCAGTCACTTCGTATGGCGATGGTGAATTTTGCGGGACCGTTCTTTCTACTAGTTGTCGCAGCCTGGATCTGTGCCGTCCGCTCTTTACGACCCTTGTACCTGATCGCTGCCTTACCAATGTGGGTATTGGGTTGGATGTTCTTCTCATTGATTCCAATTTGGGCAGACGGTCTGGATCTGACATTTGCTGAAGGGTTCGGGAGTGTTAAATGGGGATTAATTGGCATCGGATTGTATGGGCTGGCCTGGTCTGCAGCGGGACTCAAAGCCGATGGCAGAAGACGTCAACAGCTATTTCAAACGTCGTCCGCATCAAACTTTGTTTACTTCATCACGGCATGCGGTGTTTGTTTATATGCCCTGGTAGTTAATCTGGACGCTTTGGTAGTGATTGGAGAAATTCAGTCTGCTGCTGAATGGAAAGGATGGAGATCCGCATTTGCAAATCCGTCCGCCTTTGTCTGTGTGTTGTTATTGCCAACGGTCTGCTGGATGTTTAATCGCGTTAGTCAAGGGGACCGTGGAGTGTCCTTTGTACTAATCGGTACAGTTGCTTTGAATGCAACCATCGCTCACTTAGCAGTACCTGACGTATCTTTGCCGGGGACAAGCGTCCTGTTCTTCCAAACGATTGGCTGGATTGTCGCCTTATTTGCCTGTGTCGTCGGTTTTGCCACTTGCCTTAAACTCGGAAAGTTTAAGGCCGATTCTGAGGAATCTCACTGGCTGGCAGTGCGCCGAGTCCAGGGGCGTTGGGTTGGCTGGGTTTCGGCATTAGCCTACGCGATTTATATCGCTTTCGCGATTTTCTGGAGTATGCCAAATAGTGGAAGTGTAACTTACGACGATGGATTGCTGCTAAGCCTGATGGTTCTGGTGGTCTTGCTAAGTATCACAATGAGTCAATTGGTTCAAAATGGCACAACGATAACTATGAGTTTATTGTTGATGTTCCCTCTCGCTGTACTGGCGAGCCTGAAGCTAGTTAGTCTCACAATGGATCTCGAGTCCCTAAGTTCAGATCTCGTCGCCAGCGTTTCTAAGATTCTAGATGAGAATAGTCTGCCGTTGGGACGAATGATCATCGCTGGATTTGCAGTCTATGTGATTACAACCTCGCTTGTCCAATCGCAATGTCAGCGTTGGCTTGGCTTCTCTGCACATAAGGAGCAGATCACATTCACAGTCTTACGTGGTTTGATGACACTGTGCGTCTCCTTGCTTGTTATTCATTCGATCGCCGCCGTTTGGGCATTACCATATTACCCAAATCTAGGTTGGTTTGAATTTGATATGGAGTGGGGTATCGTTCTACTGACGCTTCTTGGCCTATGGGTGACTAGTCAGGAATCCCGGTTTGATCGACTCATTCCGTTACTTTACTTCTTTGGATTTTCCGTCGTTGCGACCGGCTTGGTCTACCAATTTGTAGATCTCGAAGGGAGTTGGTCGCTAGCTGACAGGCAAATTTATCAATTCGCATTTTGGATGATGCTGGCAGGCTATATCGCCTTTTGGGGATTGCTCTATCGATTCAACCAACATTCAACAGAGGTATTGGGAAAACTCCGAATCCCCGGAGCAAATGAGTTGCTCCGTCGTAATCATCATGGAATAGCAAGGCTCCAGTTTTACCTGGGAGTCATCGTTTCGGTCATTGCATTACTGAGTACTTTTTATCTAAAGGCAACGGATGATGATGTAGGAATTTGTCGCTATCTAGCAGCGGGGGCGCCGTTGCTATTCATGATCGGACTTGTCTCACTAAAAGAAACTCCGCTTGCCAAATTCCGCGAACATTTAACTCTTAATTTGCCACTAGTCTCAATTGTGATTTTGTTATGGGCGGGCATAAGCGAGGAAGAAGATACGATGGCGAATTGGTACCATCGTCTGGCGCGAGTCTATATTGCTTTCGCCTTGATGGCAACGGTGGGTTATTTTATTTACCGCAGGGCGAGCTTTGGTAAGTGGCGAACGTCGGTCGAACAATGGTTCACTAATATCACGGAGATCTCAGTCATCACGCTGACTCTTTCATTGGTATTGGAATTGATGATTTACAGGGAAGGGTATGCCAATGTAAAAGAGATTGTGACACCATTCGAATTGATTGGAATCAGCGTCGGACTGGTATGTAGTGTGCTTACGTTGGCATATTTAGGTCTCCGGCCTGTCTTCGTGAAAGACTTAGGGTTGTTGCAGACGGGGAATCCGTTCCATGCTTTGGCTTCGATGGTGCTGATCGCAATCCTGTTTGGACATCTTCAATTAGCCAAACCATCTGACAGTGTTCGATTTGGCCAGGTGCTTGGTTGGCTTGGATTATTGATAGTCTCGTTATCGGCTTTGGTTAATTTTGTGAGAACACAAGTCGTTGGCAAGTTGGAAGGGATGCGACAGTGGTCAAGTCTTTCCAGCATCGGTGGAATTTGGATTATCTGGGTGAGTTATCTAACCGGTTTAGTAGTGGCAGGTTGTCTCTACTTTTTAGGACAAGATCCCATCAACGCCTGGTTCTCGTCCTATGCCTTACATTGGTGCTTGATTAGTCTGGTCCTCCTGTTGTACGTCTTCTTTAGTTCCATACACCAGGATGCATTGACCACCGGATTAACTTCCATCTTATTCACGCTATGGTCTGTTTTGACTATTTTTATGCTGCAGGGTTCCATGGATGAAACAGCCAATGTCTTTGCAAGAATGAGGGTGATTTCAGCGGAGAGCTATGTTCACATCCGCATGCTACTTGCATCCTTTTCAGTCCTCGCTGTTTTGTATTTACTCAGTAACCGAGTAAGCCGTGTCTTCACTGGATTACCGGAACAGGAAGATCCTCTGATAGGTCGTTTCGCTCGCTGGCTTACAAACCTGAGTGTGACGGGATTATTGGGAGTTTCTGTGGTGGCCATGTTGAGTTCAGTCAAAGAAGGAGGTCCTAGATGGATCGGAATAGAATTTGAATGGGCTGTCTTATTACTACCTCTGATTGGTCTGTACTGTTGTGCTCGCTATGTCAGTTCAGAACGTTCCTCTACATTGAGCATCTATGCCTATGGTAGTACTCTGGCGGCTACGTTATTAACCGTTTGTTTTGAATCGGCAGAGAGTCCTAACACTCAGAAGTTCGTATTCTTCATTTGTTTGACACTCGCAATCTATCTGGCGTTATGGGGAGCGATTTATCGTTGGCAAGATACTGTAGTGAATGGACTGGCCAAAATTGGGATTCGGGATGCCGGACAATGGATGTCTGCCAGCAGACACGTCATCGCGGGATTACAAGTTAGTTTGGGATTGATTCTTTTGGCTTGCTCATTCCTTAGTACGTTCTATCTTTCCAATGAAGCAGGCATAGAAAATTATCGATATCTCTCAGCGTTGCTTCCGCTATTGGTAGTTGTTGGTCTTGAAGTACTACGGGAAACACCGCTCTCCAGTGTGCGTCGTCATATTGTGGTGAACGCTCCCTTTGTAGCCGGAATTGTTTTATTGTGGGCTAATTTGGAGCCCGGTCTGATTGATGCTAAACACTGGTATCAGCGAATTGGCAGAGTGTTCATATTGACTTCTGTGCTGGCAGTTAGCTTTGTATTTAGGCTGTCGAATTTAAATGAGCGGAGTGAGTGGTTCGAACCATTTCGACGCATTCGTATTAATACAACCGCGACGGCATTAATCACGTTATTTGTGACTCTTGTGATTGAAGCTTATTTAAGAATGCAAGGTGATTTCGATCCATTCGACTTTGAAGTGATCGGCATCGGGTTGGGAATTGTTGCAATCGCAGCCACGTTGATTGTCGTCGGTTTAAATCCCGAATTGAGTCCAATCCAACAGAGGACAGTGCGAATTCAACAGGGTTATGTCTACGTTGCTGAGATTCTGCTGTTAGTCCTGTTCGGACATGTGTATTTAAGCAAGCCGGGTTGGTTCGGTGTGTTACGGGGTTACTGGCCTTTCGTCTTGCTTGTTATCGCCTTTATGGGTGTATTTATTTCTGAGATCTTCCGGAAGCGGGAAAACCACGTTCTTTCAGAACCGCTTCATAATACGGCCTTCTTATTGCCGGCAATTCCGATATTAACTTTATGGTTATTTCCGTCAGACGGAGGCACTTTATTCGCAGATTACTCATGGCTATTCTTTGGAGCAGCTCTCCTCAACGTCCTGATGGCCTGTCTGCGGAAATCGTTCATTCATTCGGTCGTGGCGGCCATCGCCGGAAATGCCAGCCTCTGGTTGTATTTAACTTCGAATGGATCTCTGATCTTTGCGGATGATCCTCAACTGTGGGTGATTCCACCTGCAATTTCGCTAATGATTGTCGCTCAGATATTTAAGGAAAAGCTTGACCGTAGGCAGATCTCTACGATTCGGTATATGTGTCTGACTCTGGTTTATCTTACGGCAAGTTTTGAAATGGTCATTGATTGGGCATCCGCTGAAGGTCATACCGGCCAAATGCTCATACTGGGCGTGTTGTCCTTGATCGGAATTGGCGTTGGCGCACTGTTCAAGATGTCACAGTTTATTTATCTCGGACTCATCTTCTTGGTGATGACGCTTTTATCGTTGGTATTTGCTGCTCTGAATGCGATCAAGGGTGACAATAACCTCATCATGATCTTTAGTCTGGTCATTCTCCTAGGGATCCTAATATTGGTTGTGATCCACCTCTGGAAAAATCATGAAGAGAGGATTAAAGGCTGGATTGAAAAACTGGATTCGTGGGACTAATGCTCACTAATTGGCCAGAGCGGGTACCTCGAGTTATTGGGTTGCTTTGGGCGCAATGTTTTCAAGGTCGTTGATAATCTCACTGCACTGTTGGTACCATTCTTGCAGCCGTTTTTGTAGTAGGCGGTTAATGATTCTGCATAACGCCACGTTCCTCCGGCATGAGGTGGTGAGAATCCTGATCTGTGTCAAAATCCAAAGAGAGATTGCCTACTATCCTGCCTCAAGCGTCTCAATCATAATGAACCAAATAATAGGAAGATGACAAGAACGACAGTTAACTTGGAATATAAATCATGGCAATAAGTGGATTAATTCCCGCGGTTCATACCCCTTTAGATGCGTCCGGGGAAATAAATCTAGATGTAGTTGAACTACAGGCACAGCGTTGTTTCGATACGGGTTGCAAAGGGGTCTATGTGGCTGGAACAACAGGCGAATGCCATAGTCTGTCACCTGACGAACGTCTGGCACTCTTTCAGCGATGGGGAGACGTCGTTCAGGGAACAGGATTGTCACTGATCTGTCATGTGGGTGATAACTCCATGCCGGTAGCCAAGGCCCTGGCGGCCAAGAGTCTTGAGGCTGGGGCTGACGCAATTGCGTCAATGGCTCCGTGCTTTTTTCGCCCAGCCAGCATGGATTTGTTGATTCCATATCTCCAGGAGATCTGTTCTGCTGCTCCCGATTTACCGTTCTATTTTTACGACATTCCAGTGATGACTCACGTGGAATTGTCGATGATTGAATTACTGGAACGGGCAGAGACCGAGCTTCCCAGTTTAGCGGGGCTCAAGTTTACCAATGGGAATTTAATGGATTTACAATCGTTGTTGCGTGTTGATCCTGATCGTTACAACATTCTCTTTGGATTTGACGAGATGCTTTCGGCTGCCTGGCTATACGGAGTTCGGGGGGCGGTGGGGTCGACTTACAATCACTTTGCGAAATTATATAACGCGATTGTTGCGGCCGTAGAAGCTGGTGATAATTCTCGTGCTCAGAAACTGCAGAATCTTAGCGTAGAGATTATTCGTGCTTTTCAAAAGCCTGGATTCGCGGCCGCTTCGAAAGAAGCGATGGCGTTTTTCGGAGTGGATTGCGGGACGGTTCGGTCTCCACTTCAACCACTCAGTGACCCGCAGCGAACAGAGTTGCGACAAACACTGGAGTCCCTTGGAGCCATCGATTGGGCATAGCCTCGATAAGTCTGGGCAATAGGGAGAAACCATGACACTTTATTATGCTGCCGGTTCACCGACGACGGAGATTTCGGACGAGCAGATGCGTGAAGCATTGCACCTGGTTTTTGGACAACTGGGTGAACGTAAGAAAGTTCTCACACTACCGCCTGACTTCACTCGGTACAACAGTCGGGCCGGCCAGTTAACCTGTATGGCCTATGAATTTTACGGCTCGGCCATGACCGACATCATGCCAGCTTTAGGGACACATGTTCCTATGCCTGATTGGCAACTCGATAAAATGTTTCCCGGAGTGCCTCATGATCTGATCCGGCCGCATCGCTGGCGGGACGATGTTGTTACCATTGGTGAAGTTCCCACTGAGTTTGTCTCAGAAGTAACCGAGGGTATTTGGCAACAACCCTGGCCGGCTCAACTCAATAAATTGGTTTGGGAAGGTGGTCATGATCTGATTCTTTCTATAGGACAGGTGGTGCCTCATGAAGTGATTGGTATGGCCAATTACAACAAGAATATCTTTGTCGGGACTGGTGGCTCTAAAGGAATCAATGAAAGCCACTTTATCGGCGCTGCTTATGGCATGGAACGGATGATGGGCCGAGCCAATACGCCGCTTCGGAAGATCTTAAATTATGCTCAGGATCAATTTTGCCGGAATTTGCCACTGTTGTATGTACTCACCGTCGTGGGGGCACGGCAGGATGGCTCGTTAGTCACACGTGGACTTTTTATCGGTGACCATCATGATTGTTTTGAAAAGGCTTGTGAGCTGTCTGTACAGGTAAACTTTACTAAACTTGATGAGCCGCTTGATAAAGTCGTGGTGTATCTTGACCCGGAAGAATTTCACAGTACCTGGCTTGGAAATAAGTCTATTTATAGAACCAGGATGGCTATCGCCGATCAGGGAGAGTTAATTGTATTAGCTCCTAAGGTGGGGATTTTTGGCGAAGATCCTCAGATTGATACTTTGATACGAAAATATGGTTATCGTACGACTCCGGAGATCATGCAATTTATGGAGGATAATGAAGACTTGCGGGCTAATCTCTCGGCCGCTGCACATCTTATTCACGGTTCTTCAGAAGGTCGATTCAGAGTTACTTACTGCCCCGGGGAATTGACTCAGCAGGAAATTCAATCGGTGGGTTATGAGTACGGCGACTTGAAGACAATGTTGGAGCGTTATCCTGTAGAGCAATTAAAAGAGGGTTGGAATCATACGGCAGATGGTGAGAAGTTCTACTTTATTGGAAACCCGGCACTAGGCCTGTGGGCGCATAAAGATCGGCTGTAAACCGCTTTTTACAGTGGTATACTGAACGCTCGAATTAACAACAATAACCTAACAGGAACTCTTTGTATGTTTCGACTAGTAGCGGTCCTTATTCTTACTCTGATTTCTTCCACATCTTTTGCCGAACCTAAATCGACGATACTCTCGTCGTCTTTAGATCATTGGGTTACTACGGCAGGTAAGCCTGTTACCCAGGGTTGGAAAGTTGAAGATGAGAGCACACTGTTGTGTGAAGGCAAAGGGTCGGGAATACTTCTTTCGCAGCAACAATATCGTGACTTCTCATTGACATGGGAATGGAAGTTAACCGAGAAGGGTAATAGTGGCATTAAATATCGTGTTCGGCAGTATGGCAATGCCTGGTTAGGATGCGAATATCAAATGATAGATGATGAAAATTACGGTACGGATCCTTTTTCGCTCAACGCAACAGGATCACTTTATGCCATTTGGGAACCCTCGGGAAACAAGCATTTGAATCCAGGCGGTGAGTGGAATCAAAGCCAGATTATTGTGAAAGGTAATCGTGTTCGTCACTATCTTAATGGTGAATTGATGGTGGATGGCCGCATTGGTTCACGTGATTGGAAGCAGCGTGTGGCTGCAAGTAAGTTTAAAGATCGTGAAGATTTCAGTCTGAATCGTAATGGCCTGATTATGTTGACAGAACACGGTAATCCAACCTGGTTTCGTAATGTTGTGATTACCGAATTGCGATCATCTTTATCCATGCGTATTAAGCGGTGAAAATTTAGAGACGTTATGACAGCATTGCCCATCTATACCATTTCTATCGGGGATCCGGCTGGAATCGGTCCGGAAGTGACGGTAAAGGCTTGTCGTGATCAAGCCCTGCAGTCCATAGCCCGCTGGGTAATTATCGGCGAGGCATGGCAGGTACAGGAGCTTGCTAAACAGTATGATCTGCATGTTGACCAGGTCATAAAGTCCATTGATGAACTGGCAGATGATACAAAGGTGGCCGTTTTTGATGCCGGATTAATTTCTAAGCATGAGGTTGAAACCGGTCAGGTCAGTGCAGCTTGTGGCCATGCTTCTATTAACTACGTCAGGCTGGCCGCGGAGTTATGTATTGCCGGTAAGAGTAAGGCAATGGTAACCGGTCCCATTAGCAAAGAAGCTGTTGCTGCCTCCGGTATTGAGGGATTTTGTGGGCATACAGAGTATATTACGGAACTGTGCGGGCTTGAGACCTGTCGGATGATGCTTTGGAATAAGACGGTCTGTGTAATCCATGTCTCCACACACTGCAGCCTTTTCGATGCGGTCACTAAGATTGACCAGCAGCGTATTCTTGAAACGATTGAAATAGGTCATCAGGCAATGGTGAATCTTGGGTTTGAAAATCCACATCTTTGTATCTGTGGATTAAACCCTCATGCAGGAGAAAATGGGATGTTTGGCAGCGAAGAAACCGATCTCATTATTCCCGCTGTCGAACAAGCTCAGACTCAGGGAATCCATGTTACCGGACCTTATCCAGCGGACACGCTGTTTATGCAGGCGGTGCGGGGTAAGTGTGATATGGTCATTGCTATGTACCATGATCAGGGCCATGTACCGATGAAACTTTATGACTTCGAACATACCGTCAATGTCACACTTGGTTTACCAATCGTACGTTGCAGTGTTGATCATGGAACAGCGTTTGATATTGCAGGACAGGGAATTGCCGATCCGGTTGATATGCAAACGGCAATGAAGTTGGCTGTAAATCTGACGTCGTAGCCTCTGATGAATTTCTATGTCTAGTACGTAAAGACCATCGTATCGCTACCAAGTTTTCCAAATAGCCGTGGCTTGTCGGTGACAAATGCATCTTCGATGATATCCTCTGCCGTAATATTCAGATCTTTCATACAGACTGGGCAGACATGTAATTCAGCACCGCGATTCTTCAGCGTTCGAAGTTGTTCGATCATGGGTGCATGTTGTTGATACTTGTAGTCTGCATCAAAACTGGTGGTCGGTAGTGTGACCCCTTTGACATTGAAGAAGATCGCTACAGCATAGCCTTCATCCAGACAGAATCCGGCAAAGGTCAGACCCATGTTTACTGCTTGAGGATCGGTCAGCGGATCACTGGTAAGGCTAACGACTGCTACTTTAACATCGCCGTCGAGGGTGCCCGCATCGGATTGTTCGACGTTTGTTTGGCATCCGGAAAGTATAAGTAGCGGGATACAAAAGATAGATGAAGTAACAAAGCGTTGCATATGAAAGGTTCCTCAGATCGAATTGACAGGCAATCTCCATTTATAACATGATCTGATGAAAAGGCGGTTATCTTGCTGAACCCTTATTTAATCAAAATCGGTTTTGTTGGAATCTGCCAACAAGCTGGTGTCCAGATTTGGTAGAAATATTTATGTTTCCCGTTTGAGAGCAGACAAAAGCGTATTTTTCGAGTGTAATGGCATATAGAGGCTCCATTTTCAGGCCTAATAAGATCAATCTGAACTTACCGTATCGATCAAGGGACTTATAATAATAGTTACATTGCCATCAGGTTGGGATTTATCTTTTACCGGTTTGTCATTATCTTTTAGGCTTACCGGATATTGGTATCGACCTTGAATAACCGAAGGCGACCATTTGTCCTCACTAAATTCCTTCAGCCAGGCTGTGCTTTAGGCGCCAAATACATCAATGTCTGACGTTATTGACTCAAATGAATTACCGAGCGTACGCTCAAAAATGGAGATTGACTGGGTGCGTTGCATCCCCTTTTATCTTCTTCATTTAAGCGCGGTCAGTGTCTTTTTCGTTGAGTTTACCTGGATGGCCGTCATCATGACGGCGTTGATGTTTTTTCCCCGAATGTTCGGGCTGACAGGATTCTATCACCGGTATTTTGCTCATCGAGCTTATAAAACTTCACGGTGGTTTCAATTCGTCGGCGCAGTTTTAGGTGGAGCCGCAATTCAGCGTGGAGCTCTTTGGTGGGCATCTCATCATCGCGATCATCATCGGCACAGTGATACAGAAAAAGATCTTCACAGTCCTAAACAAACAGGATTCTTTTACAGTCATATGGGCTGGTTCATGACGAAAGATAATTTCCATTTTAAGGCAAACAGGATCAAGGATTTCACGAAGTATCCTGAATTGGTCTTTATCAACAAACATGATGTGTTAATTCCGGCTTTGTTCTTTATCTTTTGTTATTGCGTCGGCCATTTTTGGAATGGTGCATTAGGGATTCAAGAGGGGTCTACCTGGGCATTGAGTGGCTGGCAGGTTGTGGCTTATTCGTTCTGTTTGGGAACGGTATTGTTATACCACAGTACATTTTTCGTGAATTCTTTGGCACACGTTTGGGGAACACGTCCATATAAAACAACGGATACCAGCCGTAATAATCTTTTTATTGCGATTGTGACAATGGGTGAAGGCTGGCATAACAATCACCATCATTTTCAGTCATCGGCCCGAAATGGTTTTCGCTGGTATCAGATAGATGCAACCTACATGATCCTCAAAATGCTCTCTTTCGTTGGTATCGTCTGGGATTTGAAACCTGTTCCCAAACACGTTGTCCATAGAACCGCCAAAGCTGAAGAGGATCAGGCCCGGGAGGATCATGCCAGCACAGAACCGGCCAGTGAAAACCCGCCCAGCAAAGATCAGGTCATTGCAGATCAGGTCATTGCAGATCAGGCCATTGCAGATCAGGCCATTGCAGATCAGGCCAGCAAAGATAGAGAGAATGCCACGTCGGTTTAGTATTTACCGACGGAACCTCTGCCGACGTTCTTCTGAGCGGGTGTATTTTTTAGACCGCACTAAAATGTTTTGGCTGGCAGCTTCGTGTAGTGATACGAGCTGGCGCATCAAAAATCCCATTGGTCTTTAATTTACCAACGGGATTTTGAGTGGAAATGACCGGCGTATCAGGATTCGTTAACGACCGGATTGGTTAGCTTGCCAATGCCTTCGATTTCAATTGTGATTTCGTCGCCTTCTCGCAGAAATCGCGGAGGATCCTGTGCAAAGCCAACGCCGTGCGGTGTACCTGTCAGGATGACCGTTCCAGGCTCCAGAACTGAACTACCGCTAAGGAATTCGATCAGTGTAGGTACGTCAAAAATCATATCATCGGTATTCCAATCCTGCATGACATCTTCATTGAGGATTGTTTTGATGCCCAGAGTATTTGGGTTCGTTATTTCGTCAGAGGTAACGAGTACCGGGCCTAATGGACAAAACGTATCAAAGGTTTTACCACGGCACCATTGACTGCCACCCCATTTCCCTTGCCAGTCACGGGCGCTGACATCGTTGGCACAGGTGTATCCCAGGACATAGTCCAAGGCATTTTCCCGGGAAACATTTTTAGCTCGTTTACCAATCACGACCGCAAGTTCACATTCGTAATCCACCATCGTACTGGCCAGTTGCGTTGGAATTTCAATATTGTCTCCGGGGTTTTGAAGTGTACTAGGCATTTTCATGAAAACGACAGGATGTTCCGGCATCTCTGAACCGCCTTCTTCGGCATGTTTCTTGTAGTTCAAGCCGATACAAACGATTGATTTAGGCACGATGGGTGCGAGTAATTTGCTGACGGTGGCTGTTTCACCTGTATCTGATGGTGAATCGAATGGACATCCTTCCAGATAAGTTACGCTACCGTCATTGTGTTGGACGCCATATCTGGTTTCGTCAGTGTCGTTGATAAATCGTACGATTTTCATGAGATTGATCTTTGTTTATAAAGTACTGGTAAAGTCGGTAAGTTTGCCTACCGTCTAGTATTGAGACATAGTTTATTTATACCCCAAAAATTAAGACGCTGGGGGTTAGTTGAGGATGTCTTGAACAACGGTACCGTGAACGTCGGTCAGACGGAAGTCACGGCCTTGATAACGGTAGGTAAATTGTTCGTGGTTGATTCCCATCAGATGCATGAGAGTCGCATGTAAGTCATGTACATGGACGCCGTTTTCAGCTACGTTCACACTGTAGTCATCAGATTGGCCATGGGTGATCCCGCCTCTAATCCCGCCGCCGGCCAGCCAGATGGACATCACGCTTGGGTGATGGTCGCGACCATATTTTTCTTTGGTAAGATTACCCTGCGAGTAGATTGTGCGGCCAAATTCGCCCCCCCAGACAATTATCGTGTCATCAAACAGTCCTCGTTGTTTGAGGTCTTTGATCAAAGCGGCAGAGGGTGCATCCGTATCCTTACACTGCCCCCGCATCGCGCCTGGTAATCCACCATGATGGTCCCAGCCCTGATGGAATAATTGAATGAAACGTACTCCGCTTTCTGCGAGCCGGCGGGCGATCAGACAATTATAGGCATAGGTGCCTGTCTTGAGTGCATCGGGACCGTACATATCAAGAATGTGTTTTGGTTCGTCACTCATATCCAGAATCTTGGGAATCGACATTTGCATACGATAAGCGAGTTCATACTGAGCGATACGCGTTTCGATATCCGGGTTACCGGTAGTGCTTAATTGAAGCTCATTCAGCCTTTTCAGGCTGTCGAGCATTGCGCGTCTTGTAACATCGTCCACTCCGCCTGGATTGTTGATATCCAGTACAGGATCACCCTGATTACGGAATTTAACACCCTGAAACCTACTCGGTAAAAAACCGCTTCCCCACAAGCGATCGTAAAGAGGCTGACCACCCGGTCTACCCGTACCTCGGGAACTCATCGCTACAAATGCCGGTAGATTGGCGTTCATATTACCAAGACCGTAGCCGAGCCATGAGCCAATACTTGGTCGGCCCGGTATCTGAGCCCCCGACTGCATTAGTGTTGCTGCCGGGTCGTGATTGATTGCATCGGTATGAAACGAGTTGATAATGCACAGGTCATCAGCTACTTCGGCCAGTCGCGGCAGCGTTTCGGGTAACCAGTTTCCCCCTTCGCCATGTTGACTGAATTTGAAAATCGATGGTGCAACCGGAAAAGATGCCTGAGCGTTACTCATCGTTGTTTTACGATCATCAGGGTAGACGCTCTTCGGGACTTCTTCACCAAATCGTTCTAACAATTGTGGCTTATAATCGTAGAGGTCCATTTGGGCAGGACCACCAGACTGGAATAAATAGATAATCCGTTTGGCTTTCGGCCTATGATGTGGCAGCGACTTCAGCCCGCCGATAGATTGTTGATTAATACGGTGTGCATTGGCATCCCCACTCAATAGCGTTGCCAATCCCAATCCTCCCAGGCTCGTACTCATACGATTCAGGAAGTATCTGCGATGTTGCAGATTCCGCGTTTTTTGTAAGTCCGATAGTTTTGTCATCGTTTCGTGATTGCCTCGTCCAGATTAAAGATTGTTGAAGCTACCATCGTTAAAGCTGCTAATTGTTGTTTGTCCATTTCTTCATTGGCGTCCGATTCACCGATTGAGACTAATACCGAAGCTTGCTCAGGATGTTCTGCATAGCGTTGTTGAAAGAGTGCCAGTGATTCTGTCAGGATTTGCATTTCATGTTGAGTTGGAAGCCTTGTTAAAACAGTTTGGAAAGCGTATTTAATTCGTTCTTCATCACTTTCTCCGCCATATTGGAATGCTTGTTGTGCAAGGTTGCGTGCACTTTCAATAAAGATTTTATTGTTCAATAGCGTCAGTGCCTGAAGGGGAGTATTGGTTGGTTCAGTACGTACAATACACACTTCCCGACCTGCAGCATTGAAATTCATCATGGTCGGAGGAGGAATTGTGCGTCGCCAATAGGTATACAAACTGCGGCGGTATAATTTGGTTCCGGTGTCCTGCTTATAAGAGTTATTTGAGATCGACCGCCAAATTCGGGGAGGCATATACGGTCTCACCGATGGGCCACCAATTTCCTCAGTATAGAGTCCGCTTGCGACCAAAGCCTGATCCCGCAAGGCAAAGCCGGAAAGTCTGTTCCGAGGTCCTCGCGCTAAAAGTATATTGTTGGGATCACGTAGTATTAGTTCTGGACTGACTTTCGAAGACTGCTGATAAGTGGCACTGAGCAGAATCTGTTTTAGTAATGCTTTGGTATCCCATTTGGATTGAATGAATCTGGTTGCCAGGTAATCAAGTAAATCAGGGTGTGAGGGTAAACTACCTTGCGAGCCGAAGTTTTCACTGGATTCGACAATTCCCAGCCCAAAGATTTGTTGCCAGAAACGATTGACGGCAACGCGGGCTGTAAGTGGGTGTTCCGGATGTGTTAGCCATTGAGCAAGCTCATAACGAGTCCTGGGTTGTAACTCCGCATTAAAGTCCAATGCTGAAGGTACGGTTGGATAGAGCTGTTCAGACTGATCCAGAAGATTGTATTGGCCTCGGCTTAGTAAATATGTTTTACGAGGTGTCTCAAGATCGTGCATTACCATCAATGTTGTTGCTGAACCCGGCTGCGGTCGCTGTAGTCCGTTACCAGCCTCTTTTCGGGCATTGGAAAGCTTGAGGGGTTCGGGAGTTACCGGTTTGTCGAGATCTTCAGAAATGTTTGGCCAGGATTTAGGGATTTCGATGAACGGTGGGCTATTACCATTGTTGGGACCAATCCCCCATTCAGCATTGTTGTTGAAATAAGCAAATAACTTGTAATAGTCCTTTTGAGAAATAGGATCAAACTTGTGATCGTGACATCGTGAGCAGCTTACAGTGAGACCTAAGAATACAGTTCCAAATGTGTCGACTCGGTCAGCAACATTTTCAACATGCCATTCAGCCGGGATGGAACCGTCTTCGGAATTGATTCGATGGTTTCGGCAAAATGCTGTCGCGATTTGGGATTTCAGCGTCGCATTGGGTTTTTGGTCACCGGCCAACTGATCCGTAATAAATTGGTCATAAGGCATGTTTTTATTGAAGGCCATGATGACCCAATCCCGCCAAACATGATGATGACGTGTTCTATCATTTTGATAGCCATCGGTATCTGCATAGCGTGATGCCTCCAGCCAATACAACGCCATGTGCTCGCCGTAAGCAGAAGATTCGAGTAGTTGATCAATGTATTTTTCGATCGACACTGAGCTATCTTCGGCCAGAATCCGTTTAGCATCGTCAAGCTTGGGTGGCAGGCCGGTTAAATCGAAACTAATTCTACGTAGCAATGTGGCTTTGTCTGCCGGAGCAGACGGATGTAGACCTTCACTGCGTAACCGGTTGTAGATGTAATAGTCGATTGGATTGCGCGACCACTTGTCGCTGCGATGTGGTTTAGTGATCTCTTGCTTTACCGGTTGGAAAGACCAGTGTTGTTGAAAGTCGGCACCTGCTTTGATCCATTGTGTAAGTAGTTGTTTTTGTTCAGTAGTTAGTGAGCTTCTTGCATCTGGTGGCGGCATCATTAGATCAGGGTCGTCCGAATTGATGCGATGAACGAGTTCACTCTGTTTAATTTTGCCTGGTGTGATGACCGTCATGGCTGACTGCCTGATATCTAGTCGTAAATCGGCCTGTCTCGTGGCATTATCCGGACCGTGGCATTCAAAGCAATGGTTTGAGAGTAGAGGACGTACTTCTTTTTCAAAATCAACAGCCGCCGCAGTGGAGTGAATCAGGACAACGATCAATGCAGTTACCAGAGGCAGATTGCAAAGCGTCAGCAGACCGCGCATAACAAATGAAAGCGACACAGCCGTCTCCAGCGATTTAGAGGTTAGCCAGCGTGTTTGAGCTATCGGCCCAGGTGTCGATATTCACACCAAATCGCTGAATAAGCGACAAGTGCAGATCCGGCAATACGGTTCCGGGTGCAAACTTGATGTGACGACCTGGGGTTAATGTCCCGGCTCCATGACCACCGAGTAAAATTGGCAGATTGGAGCGGACATGTCCGTTTCCATCTTTGAGTCCGGAACCAAAGAGAACGATCGAATTGTCTAATAGATTAGAACCACCCTCATCAATTTTCTGCAGTTCTTTCATAAGGTAGGCATACTGACCGACATAGTATTTGGTTACGGCTGTGTATTCGGATAACCAATCATTCTGATTCTTGTGGTGAGAAATCGTGTGATGATCTCCTTTCAGTCCCATGAAGCCAAAGTTACAGCGGCTAAATCCGTGAGCCAGCATGAAAGTGCCAACGCGGGTTGTGTCAGTTTGCAGGGCAAGAACCAATAAGTCCATCATCATTTTCACATGCACATCCCGACCAACAGGGATACCGGCAGAAGGCCTTATTAATTCAGGGGTTGTAGGTGGTACCCATTCACGAATGGGAGGATTCAATGTGCTGTCGATTTGTTTCTCGACACCGCGCACACTGGAAAGGTATTCTTCGATCTTATGTCCGTCATTCTTACTGGCTCGATTTTTAAGACGCTTGGCATCTTCTAAAACGATGTCGACAACACTGCGCAGATCCTGAGCTTCTTCCACGGCATTTTCACCTGTTCGGAAAAGACGATCAAATGCCACCTGTGGATTGATTTCAGGAGAGATACGTGAATTAGGTGACGCCCAAGATACGGTGTTTGCATAAGCAATTGGGAGCCCTGCACCCGCATTACCCTGTCGGGGAGGCTCAGTTCCTAACACGATGGAAGGGAAGCGTGTCTTGTTCCCGGTATGTCTCGCAATAACCTGATCCATGGAAATCCCCAGAACTCCATTTTTCATTTTGATTCCGGAAAGGAATCCTGAGGTTGCGCCTACATGACCACCAGCTCCGGTGTTATCTAAATTCGAAAGAATACTGACATGGTCACGCAGACCACTCAAGGGGTTTAGCGATTCGGAGATTTCATAATCCGTACCTTCACCTTTAACGTCCCAGGTTGCCGGGTTCACACCGTTAGGCATGAAAAGAGAGATCATACGCATTGGAGGTGTGACGGCTTCCTTACCGAATAGTGTATCGCTGCTCATTATTTCGAGCATTGGCAGAGCAACCGCCGCACCGGCACCGCGAAGCATCGTACGCCGTGAAATCTTCCAGTTTTGACTCATCGAATAACCTATACAAACTATTTGCTATTATTAAGACTGTTAACCTTATATTATCATTTCTCGGTTACTGACGGCAGGTGTTTTTAACTTGATTGGTCAGGAGACTGGTTGTACTTATTCAAGACACTTTTAATTTGTGCAACTATAATGATTATCAGCTCGAAATCGTTCCCTACTTTTCGAGAATCTCTGAAACATAGGTTGTTTATGCACTTTTGGCTCTTTTTGATGGTGATTTTCGGCGTGGCCATACCGGCAGTCGCTGAAGATTCTGATAAGACGACTGAATTTACAGAGAAAGTGCAGCCGCTTTTGAAGGAGTATTGCAACCGTTGTCATAATGCGAAGCAGGCAGCCGGTAAAGTCGATATTGCTCAGTTTACTGCTGTAAATCAACTCTTGCCTAATCGTAAGCACTGGCTGAAGATTCTTGAGAAACTGGAAGATCAGGAAATGCCGCCGGAAGAACCTTTACCCACGTTTGCCCAACGGCGGTTTCTGATTGAGTGGATTGACGGCGAGATCAATGACATTGACTGGTCTAAAGTGAGGAATGCCGGACATGTCGCGACGGCGCGTCTTTCCCGTGAAGAATACAACAATACATTGCGTGATCTTTTAGGTATGGATCTCAACCCGGCCCGCGAACTGGGAGACGATGCTCAGGGAGCAAGTGGCTTTAACAACGACCGTGATAATCTGTTTATTGAACCGGCGCTGTTAGAAAAGTATATTAACGCCGCCCGACAATCGATTGATCAGTTAATTACTCTCCGGGAATCGCCACTCAAGTTGCATCTGGAAACAGAAAAGATGTTTATGACTGAACGTAACTCACCTCCCAAGGAATTTGGTTATGTTTTGGATCGTGGGCAAATGACTTTGTGGGACTCGATCAAATTCCCTGTCAGTGGATATTATCGTTTTCGGGTGAAGGCCTGGTCAACTGCCGGACCGACCGGTGCCCGTTTGAGAATTAACGATGAAGTACGGGGCGATATACAGGTTCCCAGTATGAAACCTGAGATGTATGACCTGATCACTTTTGTGGAGAAAGGTACACATCAGGTTGCCTGGAATATTCAGCAGGGAAACTTCATTGTTAGTGTGCCCAATCGGGAAACAGAAGATAGTCCGTCTCAACCTGAAGTGCAGGGTAAAGTGAAACATAAACACTCTGCTCAACCTGTGCCTCCAGTGAATCAGTGGAGTACGGTAGTAACGAAACGAGCTATGGAAAATCATCCCCGGTTAGCAAAACTTGATGGTGAGAACCAACAAGTCTCTGGCCTGCGGGAAGCAATGAATAATCAGTTTTATAGTGTCCAACGTCCGATCGAGTGGTTGCGGTTGCATGGGCCTGCGGGCAATAGGTCCGAGCTTCAACGTTTTAAAGGTTATGTTGCTGAGCGGACTGTTATGCTGGATGATGCAAAGCAATCGTTGGCCGGAGCACTGGATATTTCTCGGGAAGATCTGGATTACCAAATTAAGGAACAAAATGAGACGGCACTTGCTGATAACAAGATCATTCTGGATTCGGTTGCCAACGTGAAAGCTCCTGCTCCTCAGAAGCAGCGAGCAGGTAATATCGCGATGGATTTCGTTGAGATTGAAGGGCCGATTTCATTAGGCCCTGTCAGTGAGATTCCGCTGGTTTTCATTACCAAGCCTGGGGAGAACAAGTCAGCATTAAAGGCAGCTACTGAGATATTAAACGTGTTTGCATCGCGAGCATTTCGCAGACCAGTCACTGAGCAAGAGCTGGCAGCATACGTGGCATTGTTTGAACGGGGTTACACGGATGTTGAAACATTTAAAAATGCACTCCGACTTCCGTTGACCGCAATTCTGGTATCACCAAATTTCCTATTTAAATTTGAAGGTAATAGTGAGGAGCAAAGTGAGTTCAAATTAAATGACTATCAGTTGGCTACAAGGCTGTCTTACTTCCTGTGGATGACCATGCCTGACAGTGAATTGTTTGAATTGGCCGCTAAAGGAGAGTTAGCAAACCCGGAAGTTCTGCGAACTCAGGTGAAACGAATGTTGCAAGATCCCAAGTCGGCAGTATTCACAGAGAACTTTATTAAGCAGTGGCTTGAGATCAGTGCCATCGGGAAGACGATTGCGCCGGATCCAAAGAAGTTTCCTGAGTTTGATCCTGTGGTTCAGAAATCTGCGATCTCCGAACCTGTTTTGTACTTTGATCACCTGGTACGTGAGAATAAAAGTTTACTGAGTTTACTTCATTCCAAAGAGACCTTTCTTAATAAACCGTTGGCCAAATTGTATGGTATCGAAGGTGTCGAACATGAAGAACTTGAGCTTGTCAGCCTGAATGATCCGAATCGTGGCGGGGTATTAGGAATGAGTAGTGTTCTTACAGTGACCTCACTGCCATTACGGACCAGTCCGGTTATTCGAGGCAAGTGGGTTCTTGAGACGTTGTTGGGAGATGAATTGCCCCCGCCACCGCCTGATGCCGGGACGTTACCTGACAATGCAGGCGATGTGAAAGGGAAGACTTTACGGGAGCAATTCGAACAACATCGAAATGATGCTGCTTGCCGATCTTGTCATCAACAAATTGATCCGATCGGATTTGGATTGGAGAACTTCGATGCCATTGGAAGATTCCGCCGGCTTCAGGGTGGCAGGCCTATAGATAACTCGGGTGAGTTACCTGATGGTAGGAAGTTCGCCGGTGCCAGTGAACTCAAGCAAATTCTTCTCGGAGAAAAAGACAGATTTGCCCGAAATCTCAGTGAACGTATGTTGAGCTTCGCACTTGGACGACAACTTCAGTATTTCGATGAAGGGCCTTTGAGGCATTTGACTGCCACATTGCTGGAGAATGATTTCTCACCCCAGCTTTGGATCGAGGAAGTTGTTTTGAGTTATCCTTTTGGCAATCAAAACAATCAGGCCGTTGTCGAACAGCAAGTGCCTGTTGGTAAATAATGGACAATTAGCCGGCAACTTCGTTGTCGTTAGAATTCCGGGATCGAAGTAGCTTTGCCAACTCTGCAAAGAACTCCTCAATATCCATGCGTCCTAATTCCAGTGGTTCGGTACTGTTAAAAAATCTATCCAGATCAGATTCTAACCATCGTTGTGCCATTTCAAGCTCCTTATCGATTAAATCAATTGACTTCCGCTAAGTCTTTGCCAGTTGTTTGTGACTGATAGAAGTATCGAGAAGGGTTGTGACACATTAGGTCACGGCACAAAGGGATTTGCAGAAAAAAACAAAAAATATGAAGCGGAACATCTTTCGCCGCTTTTTATGAACAACAAGATTTTCATTTGGAATTTTTCATAGCGAGATTTAACACTTTGCCATTTTCATCGCGGTGAATAAATGCCAGACGCGCGGTTCCCTCTACTTCCGGAAAACTTACAACCTGAAGAAATCCGCCGGAAGGAGGGTCTTGCAGGTAGTGTTGTTTGATATGACCTTCCGGATCGGTACTCAGTTCTTCCCCGGACTTTCGTCCGGGTCGGCTATTAGCATCCACCAAAGCACCGGAGGAGAACTCTTCGACACCGGTCGGGTCTTCAGCATGATACTGCCAGTGGCGGTCACCGCAGATTAGATAGAAGTTATTGTCGATCAGTCCTTCGGCTTCCAGAAAATCAAAGAAGAGTTTGCGTTCATAGCGGAAGCCATTAAAGTTTGTGTGATTATCAAACTTACGTTTATCATCAGGGCCTACCATCGGTGTTGGAGAAACCATAACCTTAAAGGTGGCATCGCTCTGTTTAAGCGTTTGCATGAGCCATTGGCGTTGTTCTACTCCCCAGATCGTCTTTTCAGGACCGTCTTCCATGGCATTGTCAGTGCGATGAATGCGACCTTCGACAAACCAAATCTGAAGGTCTTTTGAGACTCGAATCGTTCGATAGGTCTTCGTTTTCTGATCGCCCATAGCGGCATAAGGAAGTTGCTCGTACATCATCCGAATGGCCATCTCCACACTCGGTAAATGATCACCGGAGTTATCTCCATCGTCAATTCGATAATCATGATCATCGACTTCCCAGTAAGTCGGAACGTGAGCGAAGAGAGCACGATAGCGTGGCTGTACAAATTGCTCATGCCATTTTTGACGCATTTCTTCAATTGTTTCAGCCCGGGGATCTTTAGGAGTGTCGTAGTAGACGTTATCGCCGGTACCTACAAAGAAGTTAGGACGTAACTTGCTGATGCTAGCCAAAGCCGGGTAACCCAAATGTTTGTCCCGACCCTTATAGGCTTCCGGTAGTGCTGTATTGTTATGTTCCAGATGAATTTTTCCGTCGATTCGGTTGTCTCCGTGGAATTTCGCATAATTCATACCTGTCACAACAACAAAGGAGACAGGATGAGCCTGGTCTTTTCCCGGGTGAGTAATGAAGCGACCGGTTGGACCGGGCTTGAGAGTATCCTGATTAATGCCGATTTTGGTTTTAATGATGTAAGGCGTATACGGTTTGAGTCCTTTGAAAATAACGCGGGCGATAAAGTCGTGTTCAGCTTTAGTTTCCACCACCATTTTTTCAATAGTTGTTAACTCTCCCTTAAATCGCGGTCGTCGTAAGTTGACATCTTCAATAAGTGCGAATTTCACGATCCCGGTTCTCCCCGGAACATCACCTTCCAGCAGCGTGGTGGATGAAGTCAGACGAATCTGAGCGTGAATACTTGTTGAAGTTAATTCGCCTAGCATGATTCCCTGACCGGCATACAGGCCTGGTTTAGGTTCTTTGGCCGGTTTTGCCGCGATTGCCGAGATTGTAAATGTCGCAGTCAGGCAGATAGCAAGTACAAATTGTTTAGGCATTGTTGTTACTCCAACGGTTGGGTGCTCGGATTCAGTCCTTACAATATAAAGCAGACAGCTAATCAATAAACCATCTGTTCCTTAAATTCGAAACGGCTGCATTTAAAGAGATGCCTTCCAAACGTACCAGTCCCCGAAAACGAGCACCGCGTAATCGCACATTGGTGCTGTCCCGGTCAGACCGTAAACGGCTGCTGCCTTTACTCCTCACTCAGCCGCCCAAACGGCAGCGTACTAAGCCGGTTGCCGGGATCGTATGCGGAGACTATCAGGACTGGGTTAGATTTTTACCGCGTAATTCTGTTGATTTACTGATGCTCGACCCGCCTTACAATCTGACAAAGTCTTTTGGAGCACTTAAGTTTGCGGCGCGTACAGAAAATAAATATACGCTGTGGTTACAGAATGTCATTCGTCAACTCATTCCGCTGTTGAAAAAAACCGCCTCGATCTATATTTGCGGAGATTGGCGTACTTCGTTATCGATCATGAAAGTAGCTCAAGAGTTTTTCTATGTGCGCAATCGAATTACCTGGGAACGTGAGAAGGGACGCGGCGCTAAGTCCAACTGGAAAAATGCCCATGAAGATATTTGGTTCTGTACCATGTCGTCAGCTTACACTTTTCATGTCGATCAGGTAAAACATCGCCGACGTGTAATCGCACCCTACAGGAATACAGATGGCACTCCTAAAGACTGGGATGAAAGCCGGGAAGGTAATTATCGTGATACGCATCCGGCTAATTTATGGAATGATCTATCCGTTCCTTTTTGGTCGATGACAGAAAATACAGACCATCCGACACAGAAACCGGAGAAACTAGTTGCCAAGTTATTACTGGCTAGTTCTAATCCCGGAGATTATGTGTTCGATCCCTTCGGTGGAAGTGGAACAACGGCAGTGGTCGCCAGCAAGCTCCAGCGTCAGTGCTTATCGATTGATTTAAACCAGCAATACGGGTTATGGGCATTAAAGCGTCTGGAAATGGCGAAGCAGGATCAATCTATACAGGGTTATGAAGACGGAGTCTTCTGGCAACGTAACGCAGGAAAATAATATGCAACAAGATGTGAAGACCGGATATTACCGTCACTATAAAAATAAGGACTATACCGTCCTGGGAACGGTCTTTCATAGTGAGACCGAAGAAACGATGGTACTTTATCGCCAGGAATATGGAGACCGAAATCTTTGGGTCCGACCTTTCGATATGTTTTTTGAAAATGTAACAGTGGATGGTGAAACGATACCTCGTTTTGCCTATTTAGGGCCGGCTGAAAAGGAGGAGTTAGGGTGATGTCGCAATTCTCCAATGACTATGAACTGGTTAATGGATTCGAAATGCATGAGGAGAGTCCGGAGCATTTCCATATCCCCCACGATTTGCTGAAAAAGTACTTGTCCGTTGGTCAGTTTGTAGAGTTACGTGTCGATTCACCAAGATTCTCCAGTCATCCTGATGCGCCTCAGGGATGTACCTGTCCGGTTTGTAACGGAGAAGCGTCTAAACCGATCATTGGTCACCCTTTTCCGTTGTCGCTGATCAATGTTCAGGGAGATTCTTTGCCTTCCCGGGGGTGGGGAGAAGACTTTTGGGTGCAGATTGTGATACGTGATGGAGATCAATTACAGGGCAGAGTGGACAATCATCTGTACGAGAAGAAACTGCATGAGATAGAGTTTAACAGCATCATTGACTTTACACTTGATCATGTGCTGGCAGTGCACCCGATTCATCGGGAACAGCTGGTTTTAAGTATGACACCTGAAGAGGTCAAGGAATTTGCTGTCTGGTTGGGCACCTTGCGCGATGACTAACCCTTGCCCTTTAGTTTCAGGTTCCTGGCACCGCAGCCTGACGGCTGTCTACTATTCGGTAAACCAGATTCGCATTAAACTGGAAGTTGCTGTAGCAGTTCTCTGATACAGTCTTTATACGACTCGGTTTATTACTCGTCCGATTTAGATTTATGTCACATTCCTCGTTCGAAACGCTTAGTAAAGAAGTTGACCAATTAGGTCGCTTAATTGGTGATGTGATTCGCGAGATGGACGGTGATGAAGGATTTGAATTAGTCGAATCGGTTCGTAAGATGATCCGTGAACTGCGTGGTGGTAATCGTGACCGTGAGAAGGAGCTTGACAGCATTATTTCCGATGTTGATAAAGCACAGATCATCACCCTGACGCGAGCATTTACCATCTTTCTCGAGTTATCCAATTTGGCGGAAGACCGTCAGCGAGTTCGTGTACTGCATGATCGCAGGATGAATGCTTATCCGGAGCCGGCGAAAGAAACGATTCGGGCAATTATTAAGGGTTTCCATGATCGGGGTTATACCGACCAACAGGTACAGCAGTTTGTTAATCAAGCTCGTGTGGAACTTGTTCTGACGGCACACCCCACAGAAGCCAAGCGTCGGTCGATCCGCCGATTGCTAAATGACCTGCGGAAACTACTGGATAGTCAGGACTCTCACGACCTGTTGCCATATAAACGTGAGCGGATTCCAGGCGAAGTAAAGGCTCAGATACGAAAACTCTGGCAAACAGACTTCATTCGTTCAAGACGTCCCACGGTATTGCAGGAAGTGCAACGTGGTCTGGCCTATAAGGATGTCCTGTGGGAGGTCGTACCGCGTGTTGCCAATGACTTGCGACAGGCTCTGGCCGATTATTACCCCGCTGTAAAGAAAACCAATCCGTTGTTTATTTACGGTTCGTGGATTGGCGGTGACCGAGATGGTAACCCATTTGTGACACCGGATGTTACCGCTCAGACTTTTGAATGGCTGCGGGAAGCTGCACTGGAAACACATCTGAATCAGTGCAAGAAATTAGGACGTTCACTATGTATCTCTGATAAACACTCGGAAGCAGGCAGGATGATCCTTGATTCGGTGGCTAGTGCCAAAAAGCGATGGCCGGATCTGGAGTCATTGCTGCAGCGAGTACCGCCACGTGAATCGTATCGTCAGTGGCTTCGTGTGATTCACTGGAGATTATCACAAACTGCGACCTTAGGCATGACGGATCGGGTTTCTAATATTCCGGGGGCCTATATGTCGGCTGCCGAGTTGCATAGTGATCTGACATTGATCCGTAATAGTTTGCGAACCACAGGCAATTCAATTATTGCTGAGAAAGAAGTGCAGCCTTGGCTGGATCAGATTCGTATCTTTGGATTCCATATGATGCATCTTGATATTCGTCAGGACTCGAGCGTCTATGCTGAGGTCATGAACGATATCTGGAAAGTTACAGGAAAGCATGATGATCCGGCGAATCTGGCGGAAATGCAACGGCAGGAATTGTTGCAAAGCACGCTTGGTAGTGAGATCCCAGCGGAACGGTCTATTTTTGAAGAGCCAACACAGCGTACTCTGGAATTATTTACCGTCATGCGGCGGACTGCCCGTGTCTATGGTATGGCAGCACTCGGGGCCCATGTGGTCAGCATGACAAGAACCCCCAGCGATTTGCTGACCGTATTATGGCTCTGGAAATGGTCCGAGTCTGTTGATGGTGGCGATGAGCAGGACAGTCTCAGTCAGTTACCACTGGTTCCACTTTTTGAAACCATTGAGGATCTCAGAAATGCTGATGCAACGTTAACATCATTACTTAGTGATTCTGTTTATCGGGAGTATCTGAAACAACAGGGTGATAACCAGACCATCATGATCGGGTACAGCGATAGTACGAAAGATGGTGGTTATTTAGCCGGACAGTGGGGTCTTTATAATTCACAGTCAAGAATGGCCAAAGTCGCTAAAGAATCTGGTATCAACCTGACATTCTTTCATGGTCGGGGTGGGTCGCTTGGGCGAGGTGGCGGACCTGCCGCTAAATCGGTTCTTTCTCTGCCTGAAGATTCGTTTAATGGCACGTTAAGATTAACCGAGCAGGGTGAAATTCTTTCAGACCGCTATGATAATCCACACATTGCAAGCCGTCACCTTGAGCAGCTCGCATGGGCCGTGTTAGCAAAAATTTCTGATGATTCAACGATCAACTTATCGCCCTGGCAGGAAACCATTCAGCAGTTAGCAGATCGTTCACGTGTAGCGTATCGTCAACTTGTGGATCATCCGGGATTTCCGGACTTCTATCGACACGTGACACCGATTAACCAAATCGAAAAACTTCCGATTGGTTCGCGGCCGTCGAAACGCCGTAAAGGTGATAAAGTTGAAAACCTGCGTGCCATTCCATGGGTTTTTTCATGGACGCAGTGTCGTTGTTTGATTCCGGCCTGGTTTGGCATTGGTTCGGCCTGTAAGCAATTTGTGGATACAGGAGAGTTTGAGACACTTCAGGGCATGTATGATGAGTGGACTTTCTTTAAAGCCATTATTGATAATGCAGCTCTGGCACTGGCTAAAACCAACATGCCGGTGTTTAGCCGATATGCTCAACTTGGTGCTGATCTGGAAGGTGGTAGTGAATTGATCGAAATGATCAATACCGAGTACGAAAATACACTGAATGCTATCCTGAAACTAACCGGCTCAGAGCAGTTACTGGATAAAGTAGGTTGGTTATACCGTTCGATTGATGTTCGCAATGGCTATGTCGGTCCACTCAATTTATTGCAGATTGAATTGATGAAACGATGTGCTGCTGCTTCGGAAGATGACAGTCCTGAGTATCTTTCTGATCTGGATTATCAGACTCAGTTGACGATTAAGGGAGTTTCCACCGGAATGCGTGGTACAGGCTAACCCTTTAAGCTGGATTCGCACGGAATCCTATCATCTTTCGATATGTCAGCCGCGTTCGCGTGTGTTGTCCTGAACTGGTTTTTTTCCAGCCAGTACTGCTTCTATTGCTTGTTCTGCCAAAGCATCATCACTCTGCTGGAATTGCCCCCAGTACCGGACAACATTGTTAGCATCGATCACGACCGTTGTGGTTGTCATTTTTGCCCCAAACAGATCGGCAAGGTTCCCTTTGGCATCGATCAGCACGGGCATCTGAAGTTTCTTTTCCTTTAGAACTTTAGAGATTGTACGGGCTTCTTCACCTGCACTGGAGTCTAAAGCAAGGATTGCGACTTTCCCCTTATATTTTTCAGAAAGATCGCTCAGCGGTTGATCCACCTTGCGACAACTGCCGCAGAACGAACACCAGAATGTGAGTACAGTAATACCACTTGAATTGTTCTTTTGGTCCGACTGAATGGCCTTGAGACTTGTTTTTCGTCCTTTCAGGGTACGGACTTCGAAGTTTGGTACGGTGTCTCCAATGTGGTGTACTTTGAGATCCACCTCGTTGCCCGGAGATGCTGTACCGGCAAGCAGTAAAACAGTGCCTATAATGAAGGCTGTATATTTTTTCAGCATTGAAAAACGCTCCGAGAACACTTAGCAACAAAGGATTTTCATTTATTGTAGTTGAACTAAGGGGGTATTTAATAACGGATTTTGAATTCCTTGAATAAGCACTTATTACCAAAGACTCAATAATTAATTTTAGATAAAATAGGGATAGGTGATTTATCCCTTCAATCAAAGGAATATGTCTGTGCGTCAGCCGCGATTACTTTCAATCCTGCTCATCTGCGTCTCATGGTCAGCTCATGCTGATGATGTTGTGTACGAACGTGACGTGCGTCCTATTTTGAAAGCGCATTGTTTTCACTGTCATGGTGAGGAAGGTGTGAAAGAAGCCAATCTGGATTTACGGCTCGCCAAATTCATTTTTCAGGGAGGTGATTCAGGACCTTCCATTGTTGCCGGAATGGCTGTTGATTCGGTTTTGGTGGATCGGATTGAATCCGGTGAAATGCCACCCGAGGACAAAACGTTATCCCGTTTGGAAATAGAAATAATTCGTAAGTGGATTGATCAGGGAGCCAGAACTGCCAGCCCTGAACCCGGTTCAATCTCGGAACAGTATTTTACCGAAGAAGAAAGCCGTTTCTGGGCCTTTCAGCCTATTGTCAAACCGGAACTGCCGATTTTAGATACTCGTCGGGAACTGTCGTCGCCGGTGGATTACTTTGTTCTGACTAAGTTGCATTCCCAACGTTTAGAGTTTTCAGATAGAGCACCGCGAGCAACATTGATTCGACGACTATCGTTTGATCTTTTGGGACTTCCTCCCACAGCTGAGGCAATCGAACAGTTCGTTAATGATGACAGTCCGGATGCCTATGAACAATTAGTGGACCGGTTACTTGCTTCTCCGCAGTATGGAGAACGATGGGGACGTCACTGGCTGGATGTTGCCGGCTATGCCGACTCGGAAGGATATACCGATGCTGATCCCGAGCGAGATTCGGCTTTTGCCTATCGGGATTATGTTATCAAGGCATTTAACGATAATATGCCCTATGACCAATTTGTGATCGAACAACTTGCTGGAGATGAACTAACCAAACGTCCTTTCGAGAATCTTTCGGAAGATGCGAAACGCAGACTAATCGCTACAGGGTTTATGAGAATGGCGCCTGATGGAACCGGCAGTGGCGGTGTCGATCAAATGGTGGCAAGAAACGAAACGATCGCGGATAGTATTAATATTATGACGACTTCGCTGCTGGGGCTTACCGTGGGGTGTGCCCGTTGTCATAACCATCGTTATGATCCGATTAGCCAGGAAGATTATTATCGGTTGCGAGCTATTCTGGCTCCGGCGTTGGACTGGCAGGTCTGGCAGACGCCAGAGCAGCGGAAGATCAGCTTGTATTCACAGAAAGACAGGGAGCTTAAAGCCGCAATTGAAGCGCGCGCTCAGCTAGCAACGGAAAAGCGTCAGCAAGTAATTGATCAGCATCTCGACCGTACACTTTATGAAGAACTGATTAAAGCACCGGACGATCTTAAGGAACCTTTACGGCTGGCCTATAAGACTGCATCCGGCGATCGGACCGCAGACCAAGCGGCGTTGTTAAAAGAACACCCGTATATTCAGAATATTAGTGCCGGTTCCCTGTACCTTTACAGCCGCCAGCGATCTCGTCGAGCCAATGATATTGAAGCAATTGCCAATCAGCGGGAACAGGATGCTGTTGCAGTCGTCAAAGAAAAATATCTGGCAGGTTTGGAAGATGAGTCGCTCCGTAGCGTATTACAAGAAGTCCTGAAAATTGCTGAAGCACAACGCAGTGCTGAGCAAAAGAACATACTTGCCGACCATAAACAACTTTTTGTGACAGCAGAGTCTTTGGCAGAATTTAATGCTGAAGAGGCACAACTGGTAGCTGATTACCGTCAGGCTGCTGAAGTTTGTCGCACGACCGATGCTAAAAAGGAAATGGATGATCTGCAAAAAGATATTGATGCGATAAGAGATGAAATTCCTAGTGAATACTTCATTCGTGCCCTGACTGAACCTGAGAATCATCAGCCGGTGACGTACTTGTTCAAACGAGGTAATCATTCTAGCCCTGCTGATGAACCAACACTGCCTGGTGAGATGGAGATTTTAGATTCAAAGGTTTCGGTCACGATTGCGGAAAATAATCCTGATTTACCCACTACCGGGCGCCGTCTGGCCTACGCTCGTCACCTTACCAGCGATCGCCATCCATTGCTGGCACGAGTCATGGTCAATCGGATTTGGTACCACCACTTTGGCCGAGCATTTTTGAATTCACTTGGAGATTTTGGACAACTGGGAGAACGCCCAACACATCCCCAACTGTTGGACTGGCTTTCCCGGGAATTTATCGAGAGTGGCTGGGATATCAAGCATCTCCATCGCTTGATTCTTAATTCCCATACTTATCAACAAAAATCCGACAGGTCAGCGGTGCTGGATGAAATGGATCCTGACAATCGACTTTATGCGCGTCAGTCGGTTCGACGGCTTGAATCGGAAATAGTCAGAGATGCTGTGATTGCTGTAAGTGGTCAAGCCAATAATTCAATGTTTGGTGAAGCGGTGTCAGTCATGGAAGACGGTGTTGGACAGATTGTTTTGGGAAAAGAAAATCTTGATGGTGAGCGAAAGCCAATCAAAGGAGATGGTTTGGGTGCTGACGAGCATCGGCGGAGTATTTATGTTCAGGTAAGACGTAGTCGCCCGCTGGCAGTTTTAGAGGCATTTGATGTTCCCTCAGTGGCTCCAAACTGTACTCGCAGAACGGACTCCAATGTTGCTCCGCAGGCACTGCTGCTGATGAATAGTGATTTTATAGTCAAGTACGCCGAATTGTTTGCCGGTTATGTACGACAGAATGGTGGCGAAAGCAGTTCCGAGCAGATTTCATATGCCTGGCAAAGAGCCTATGGACAGCAGATTTCCTATGATGCGCTGACTGAACTTTCAGATTTCCTTACCGTGCAGAAACAGGAATTGTTACGGGCAGATCGTGCGCTAAAATCTGAAGATGCGGACGAAATTGTGCTGGCAATGTTGTGTCAGGCGTTGTTTGCTTCCAATCAGTTCATCTATGTGGATTAAGACAAAGTGAAGGTCAAAAGAAAAACATGATGACAAATAATCAATCACAATCCAGTCGCCGGCACTTTTTATCGCAGGTAGCTATGGGAACGATCCCGCTGTCTTTGGCTTGTCTGGCACAGAATCGGGCGATGGCTGAACCGGTCAAACCTAATCTGGGTCTCGAGAGTTATGACTTGTTGCCTAAGCAGACGCACTATGAGCCAAAAGCAAAAGCGATGATCTCGATGTTCATGCAGGGTGGCCCGAGTCAGATGGATTTGATGGATCCCAAGCCTATCCTCAATAAAATGCATCTTGAGAAGTTTCCCGGCAAAATTAAATACGATAATGCCGCCGAAGCAAGCTCACGAATTATGGGAAGCCCATACAAGTTTTCCAGGCATGGTGAATGTGGTACGGAGATTTCTGAATTGATGCCGGGATTGTCCTCTATCGTTGATGACGTGCTAGTCATTCGTTCGATGCACACCGGTGTAAATAATCACGGTCAGTCCATTCATGCCATGAATAGTGGGCGTACTCAAAAAGGCCGCCCAGCATTGGGAAGTTGGTTGACTTACGCGTTGGGAGCGGAAACCGATGAGTTGCCGGCTTATGTTTCATTGACCGACCCCCAGGGACTTCCAGTTGAAGGTGTATTGAATTGGTCCAATGGCTGGTTGCCATCGTTGTTTCAGGGGACAGTTATTCGACCGATTGAACCCAGAGTTTTGAATCTCAATGCACCTCCGCAATTCACCGGCAATTCACAGGAGAATTTTCTTGGCCTAGTGCGTCGCCTTAACGAAAAGCATCGCCAGCAACGCGAACGTGAATTAGAGCTGGCAGCCCGTATCGCCAATTACGAACTGGCCTATAAGATGCAGGCTTCTGCTAAGCAGGCGCTGGACATTAGTCAGGAAACTTTGGCTACTCACGAAATGTATGGAATCGGAGTAAAGGAAACTGACGAATTTGGAAAACGATGCCTGATCGCCAGACGTCTCGTCGAACGTGGTGTTCGTTTTGTTCAGTTGTTTACCAAGAATCAATACTGGGACCATCACGGTTCTCTGCAGTCCCGTTTACCCGCCTCCTGTAAGAAGGTGGATATACCGGCCGCTGCTTTAGTGAAAGACCTGAAACAGCGCGGGTTATTGGATTCCACGGTCGTGCACTGGGGAGGTGAAATGGGTCGCTTGCCGGTGATTCAAAATGATACCGGTGTGGCAAATTTCGGTCGTGATCATAACACTTATGGTTTTAGTATGTGGGTAGCCGGCGGAGGATTTAAGGCCGGGGCGACCTACGGTGCCAGCGATGAATTTGGTCATTATGCAGTTGAAGATGTCGTCAATCACTTTGACTATCACCGGACATTGCTTCACTTGTTCGGCCTCGACGCTGAAACTCTGACCTTTAAACAGAATGGTCGCGAGCAAACTCTGCTTGATGGCCAGCCCGGTAAAATTGTTGAGGGTTTGCTGGCTTAACAGGCGGCATTCCCCTGTTGCTGCTAGTCGGGTTGAATGGGCGGGTGCTGTTGTGCAGCGCTGTAATCACGGTCTTCGACTTTAGGGTGCCCCAGCGGACCGTAGGTGCCAAATTCTTCACACTGGTCATTACCCGGAATGAATTCGACGTCTATTCCAGTATCGTCTACGGTGCAGCGGTGATATCCAAACCGAGTATCAATTTCATCCCAGCGATCGGTCAGTTGAGCCGTGTTCCCCGCGGCTTGCGTGCGATAAATACGGATTCCCTCAAACTGTTGAACTGGTCTGGCTGTGTGCACGTGACCGCAGAAGAGGATTTCCACGTTAGCCTGCTTGAGTAGCTCCCAGATACGTTGCCTGTGGGGAGGTGAAATGGAAAAATACCAGTTATCATATTCCTCCTGGTCTGTTAGATCCCAGTCAGGTTCATCCGGGTGCTCCATAAACAACCAGTAGTGCATGACGGCTACATGGTGTCTTGCCGGTGCCAGCGTTGATAATGATTTCAGGAATTCCCAAAACTGCTGTTCCTGAGCAAGACCTGAACCAGCGACGGCGGCATAGAATCCACTGAAACGTACCCCTTTGTGGGTAAAGGTCCAGTTGATACTGCCGTAAATCTGTGCGAATAGTTCAAGACGCTCGGCGGTCATGTTCAATTCCGGATCATGCCAGCCTAAACCAACAGGATCCCACCGTTTCTTAGCTCCATTGACCGACGTATGTTTATTGCCAACATCCATGTTTCCGGGAATAACATGAGCTGGAAATGGTATCGTCTTCAGATCTTCTGCCGCTTGCCTCAATTCAAACGAATGTGTTTGACCATCTCTTGTTAAGTCTCCACCATGTAACAGCAAGTCTGCCGGCTCTTGTTCAATCTGCGATTTAATCGCAGCCCAACGCTGGTTAATGGCCGGACGAAAACGATAGGATCTGGGCGACCCCATATGACTGTCGTTAACATGCAGAAAAGTCCAGCTTTTTGTTTCGCTGTGATCCATCGCGATAGTTTCTTCAATCAGTTGTTTAGTGTTAGCTACTTGAGATCCGGTTCAACCATCGACGATAATGGCTACTTAGATGATGTAATACATCTTAATAAGATTGTAAGGTGAGCTGCGAGAATGAGAGTACTGTATACATTTTGTTTTTTATTACTGACTGTGGTCGTGGTGGCTAATGAGCGACCAAATATTCTCATCATCGTTGCTGATGATCTGGGCTATAGTGATTTGGGATGTTACGGCGGTGAGATAAATACACCGCATCTCGATGCTTTGGCCTATAACGGCATTCGCATGACTCAGATGTACAATATGGGTCGATGTTGTCCGTCACGAGCCAGTATTTTGACAGGTCAATATCCCCATCGCGTCGGTTTGGGACATATGATTAAAGATATCGGTCGCCCCGGATACCGAGGGTCGTTGGCAGACGATGCGGTAACCTCCGGACAACTGATGCAGATGTCCGGCTATCGGACTTTTCTGGCTGGTAAATGGCATTTGGGAACACCAAATCCAACGGAACATGGATTTGAACAGTCTTATGGAACGGTCAAAAGTGGTCGTCATTATTTTGACCCGACTCAACTGGACCGTTTCCCTAATAAAGATGAGTCGATCCAATATGCCCCCGGATCGTTTCACGCAACCGATGCCACGGTCGATCATGCTTTGCAGTTTTTGCAGTTGGGACGCCAGACCCCGGAGCGGCCCTGGTTTCTTTATCTTGCTTTTAATGCACCCCACTTTCCCCTACATGCCTGGCCTGCAGATATTGCCAGGTACAAAGATCGATACCACGCAGGCTGGGATGTTATTCGTGAAGCGCGATTGAAACGGATGAAGAAGTTAGGTGTTATCGCGAGAAATTCGCAGCTGTCAAAAAGAAGCCTTTACTGGGATTGGGGTGAAACCGCGCCTCGTCGTAATCCGGCGTGGGATTCGCTTCCCGCAGATCGCCGCGGTGATCTGGCCAGACGTATGGCAATCTATGCAGCTATGGTCGATCAGATGGATCGGAATATCGGTCGGGTGGTCGATGATTTGAAAGCTAATAATGAATTCAAAAATACACTGATTGTTTTTATCTCAGATAACGGAGCTTGTTATGAATGGGACCCGTTTGGTTTTGATGTTTGGTCCAGCAGAAACAATAAGCTGCATTGGGGTGATCAGTTGGAACTGATGGGAAATGCAGAAAGTTATCACAGTATCGGGTCAGGATGGTCAAATGCCTCGAATACTCCATTTCGTTTATACAAACACTACAGTCACGAAGGCGGTATCTCGATGCCGGCTATTATTCACTGGCCTGAAGCTAACTTACCCAAAGCGAAGATTATTGATACGCCTGTTCATATTGTTGATTTGGTTCCAACGATGTTAGCTGCTGCACAGGCTGACTACCCTCAGCAGCGTGATGGAAAACCGACGATGAAGCTACCGGGAATTAGCCTGATAGACCTTTGGCAGACCGGTACGGTAAGTCATCATTTGAATAAGCGGGCTCTGTTTTTTGAACATCAGGGGAGTCGGGCCGTGCGTGAAGGTGACTGGAAACTGGTTGCCACTCGCGGTGATCCGTGGGAACTTTATAATATTGCCAACGACAGGATTGAATCGCGTAATCTGGTCAAGCGGCATCCAGTGCTTGCTAAACAACTAGCTTCCAAATGGGATCTGTGGGCAGAGAGGAATCAGGTCACACCACTTCCGGAGAATCTGGGTGCAGATTACCTACCACCGTTACCGTCGAATAAATAGTACTCTTAGTTTTTTACGCCCCCGCTGGAGGTGTCTTTACGGAAATGCAACGGAGTAAGTGTTTTCTTTACAGGTAGCAGATTCTTGCCTTTGAGACGTTCCTGATTTTTGGCGATGTCAAACCAAATCGCCTGCATTTTTTCGACTCGTGCCGGGTACCTGCCGGCCAGATCTTTCATTTCTGTCCGATCTTTATTCAGATTATATAACTCCCATCGCCCCAGCTTTGCTGACACGAGTTTCCATGGGCCCATGCGTAATGCCCGGTCTGATCCGAAATGGAAGTATAAAACTTCATGGCCTTCACGTTTTTCACCTCGAAAGACAGGTAGGAGAGATTTGCCTGCCAACGGATCAATTGTTCGTTCGCCAACTTGTTTCGGGTATGCGGCATCCGCGATCTCAAGGAAAGTGGCCATAAAGTCCACAAGGTGAGCTGTTTCGGTAGTAATTGATCCTGGTTTAGTTTGCAGACCTTTTGGCCAGTGTGCGATCATTGGCGAGCAGATTCCACCTTCATGCTGATTTTGTTTGTAGAGACGGAACGGGGTATTGCCGGCGTTTGCCCAACTGGCGTCATATAACCAATACGATTTCGGATCCCAGGGATCCTTGAAACGCCCCTCCGTTCGTTCAAATGGACAAGCTCCGTTGTCACTGCAAAAGAGAATCAGCGTATTATCCAGTACACCTTTGTCTTTCAGGTGAGCAATTACGCGACCAATATTCTGGTCAAGCAAATCAACCATAGCCGCGAAGACGGCCATCCGTTTGGCTTCCCATGCTTTGTCTTCAGCGGATAGCGAACTCCAGGCCGGAACGTGATCTGAACGTTGACTTAGCTGCGTGTCTGCTGGAAAAAGACCGAGCTCAAGTTGTTTTGCGAATCGGCTTTTACGTAACTCATCCCAGCCATCGTGATAGTTTCCCAAATGACGTTTTACATCCGCTTCTGGTGCCTGCAGCGGATAGTGCGGAGCGTTAAAAGGCATATACATAAGGAAAGGTCTGTCAGATTCAAGACCTTGATTGATGAACTCAATGGCAAAGTCAGTAATCGCATGAGTGGTATAAAAAGGACGTCCGTTTAAGGTCTCCGGGACCGTGTAGTTTTTGCCGTTGTAACGAAAAGTATCATCACCCACAAAGAAGTTAGTAGCTCCGGAAAGGTGACCCCAATAACGGTCAAATCCAAAATCAGTGGGCTGTTTACTTAAGTGCCACTTTCCGGACATCGCTGTGAAGTATCCGGCTTGCTTTAAGACTTCGGCGATGGTGGCTCCGCGGCTCAGTGATTCTCCTCCCGCCTGATCACAATACAGACCAGTTAGCAGTGATACTCGTGAACTATGACACTTGGATGTATTGTAGAACTGAGTAAAGCGCAGGCCGTTATTGGCTAATTTGTCCAGATTGGGAGTTGGGATTTCTGATCCGTAGCAACCAATATCCGAAAACCCAAGGTCATCAGCCATGATCAGAAGAATGTTCGGTCTGTCATCACTGTGAGTATTTAGTGATGCGCAAAACAGTATCAGAAAGGCAAAGAATGTACGTAGCATTTTTAAGCTCATAATAAATTTCGATGTGATCTATCGAGAATCTCATTATAAGCAGTGTCTTTGTTGCAGAAAGGCATAACAAGTAACATCTGTGGAGCGGGAGATGTAGAACCGTTAGCATGATATAATCGAAATTAAAGTAGAAACTAGTACTGTGAAAGCTGCCATTCGTTTCAAATCTAATGATTCGACAATATAACCCCAGCGTCTATCAGCGAATGATTTTCTTTTTTCTGGCCCTCTGTCTGCCAGTAGCTGGTATCGCGCAGCAGTTACCAGAACCCGGGATCGGGTTATTGATCAAGGTGGATGATGTTGCCGCTGTTCGTGAAAAGATAAAAGAAGAGCCGTGGGCAGGTCAGTATCGAAAAATCAAATCTCAGGCAGATCAACTGGTCGCTGAGTGGCCTCAGGATAAGCTCCAAATGGATCAGCGTTTAGAAGCGATTCTGGATTTAACGATTGAATTTGATGCCGTTACCAAAGATGAGGGTGCCCGCCAAATGGCCGGTTTATTGGCCACACATATGCAAACGCGTATGACATCTGCTGCCTTTGTGTATTTGATGACGGGACAGAAACAATACGCTGAGACCGCTTTGGATGTTCTTATGACAGCCGCCCGGGTGAATCGCTGGGGCTGGTTTACCTGGAGCGGGGCAGCTATGCCCCAGATTCACGCCGGCATGTATGCACGTAACAGTGCTTTTACGATTGATTTTATCTGGTCTGCTTTAACAGATGCTCAACGCCAGCATGTGCGGGATATTATTGCCGAAAAGGTGGTAGAGCCATACTACCGATTGGTCTTACACACACCAGCGATGGGGCTTCATCACCTGAGAAGTAAGAATCAGGGAAATAATGTGTTCTCCGGCGCTATGATCGGTTGCCTCGTTCTGGGAGATGCTTATCCCGATGCCCGCCGGTGGTTTTCAAGTTATCTGCAGACTTACCACTGGTTGTTGACTCATGATATCGGCTGGGCTGGACAGGGTCTGGAAGCAGGCATGCCTGGATACTGGAGCGTCTCAATGCAAAACCTCTATACAGCAGCGGTTTGCTTGAACAATGTCACAGGCGTGGACTTGAGAAATCATCCGGGATTTGAACAGGCGACCTTTTATCCGATTATGCATGAATCCACTGTTCCTCCGGTCGGTATGTTCAGTAAACCTGTTGATAAAGATTATCAGGGCATTAGCGGAATTATTTCCGGAAAACCGATTGAGCTACCTGGTTCAGCATCAGGCAGTGCCTGGTGGTATGACTTTGCTTATCGTAATCCCAGATCGGCAGCTAACTATTTCATAAATCAGTCGATGGTGCGGGTAAACCAAAAAAAACAGTTTTCGTTTGTCAGCCATAATGCCCATCAGTCGGGTCATGCTCAGATTATCGCTCTGTTATGGACTCGGGGTGAAGTTTATCAACCCACGGTTGCTAAACCGATTGATTTATTCAAGACAACGGACCGGATGAGTATGTTTCGTAGTGGCTATGGAATGGGGCATACCTATCTGTATGTTAATGGCGATATTTTTCTTTCATCACTGGGAGAAATTCTGGGCACGTCCTCCGGAATGTCGTGGCATTATAAATGGCACGGATACCAGGCTGCAGAAACCGGAGTCGTCACTCAGGGGGAACCTTTAGCTCCGTCAATGAAAGTTAATAGTAGTTGGGATGGAGATAAGCTATCCATCATCCATACGTCAGTTGCGGCCAGCAATATTCAATATTACAAACCCGACGGGCACGACCAACTTCCGGAACATTATCAACGGCGTGACCGCGATATTGTGTATGTCAAAGATCTACCGGGGCGGGATTACTTCATTTTTATTGACCATCTTCAACAGGACGATCCTCGGTTTCATGGTTGGCAATGGCAAACATGGAATCATGTACATGCAAATGACAATACAAATGGCGCCGTCTATCAGCAGGTTAACGATCGCTATGTCAGGTTGAAACGTCCTAACGCTGATTTGGCGATTCAGCTGCTTGTTCCTCAACAGGTTGAGTTTGAAATTGAGAGTGCCCCGGGCCAGCCAAAGGTTGCATATATGTATGACCATAATCTGCTTTCATTACGGGCGATGGCTGGCAAGTACAAAAAAACCGAAGAGCAGTCGATTGTTATTTCCCCTAATTCCTGGAAAGGTAAAGGCAAGCTGGTCAATCCGGATGAACGGGCAGATGGTTTACCTGATTTGGTTTATTACCTCAAGGGTAAACAATCCTTAGTGGAAAAGCAGGGAGCAAGCCTAAACCGTTTTGACGTAGCAGTCCTCTTAAAAGCCGGACACCGCTATCGTATGCGAGTCTCTTACAAGAAGGATGATTTAGCAGTCTATGAAAACCTTGCCTGGAAGATCCCACTGACCTTGCTGGATGCAGACGGAAACGTCATTGCAAAATGCGCTGAAGCATATAACATACCGGATCCGTTGAGTTTGAGAGACAATCGTTCACTGACGAAGACAACAGACTGGCTAGCTACGGATTATGTATATTTTTCCGTTCCCGATGGAGTGGATGCGGTACAACTTCGTGGTGAACTGCTGGCAGCAGAATATTCGCATCCTCCTAACCATATTCATGCTCAATCCGTTTTGCAGTTGGGTGATCTCATCATCGAACCACTGGGCAAACTTCCGGCTTATGAAAAGCAGACATTTGTTGCTTTGTTGAATCCATTAAATAAAGCGGATGAACTCGTACAGGCGGAGCTGATAACCGAACCGAACAAAGATTCTGAGGCGACGGTGATTAAGATTCCCCGGGGTGAATTTGAAGCAGATTGGATCGTCGTCGATGCTTTCCGGCCGATCACATTTCAATGGGGTACAGTAGCAGCGGAATTCGCCTGGTTCAGGATTCGTGATGATGAAACAATCGAACAAATCTATATGAGAAAGGCCGCTTATCTGGCGTTGGAAGGACAGGAGATATTTAAGAATTCAGGGCCGTTGGATTTAGCATTGATAATGAATAGTGTTGGTCAGATTTCACACGTCCGCGCTTCTGTGAACGGAGCGACGGAATTGACGATGTTTGGAAAGACATATCCTCTTGGAAACGGTATTCAGGTGGCAGATGCAAATCTGCGATTTCAGGCAGACCCGGCGGCCACAACACTGGAAAGTAATTCTGTTGCCAGTCAGCGGCAACTACAGCAGGGGTTGGCATCGGTTCTCGATGCACATCTGGCAAGTCGGGATGAATCGCTGCAACGTAATCTTGCTCGTGAAGCTCGCGTCACGGCTTCAGCAACTCGGGCCGTCCGCTTTTCACCTTATCTGACGATTGATAATAAAACGTCCGAGTATCCAATTGACGGTAAGTTGGATTATACTCAGCGTCCAATTGAAACGGCTTCGCTTGGTGGCTATGGAACCGAAAAACATCCTTTGGTCAGTGAGCAAATGGCGACCTTCCCGTTTTATGTATCTCCGACTTACTGGCTGCTTCCTTATCAAACAAAAGGCTGGATTGAATATGAATGGAAACAGGATGAACAGGTATCCGAAGTTCGTATTCTTAATACCGCCAATGCCGGCCTGAATGATTTTGCTACCATTGATTATCGCATTGAATTGCGCAGTGCCGATGGTCAGCCGTTGGCAACGCACAGTCGCAGGTTTGGTAAAGTGTTTGATCGTCCGTTTAAGGCAGCTTTTAAGTATCCGCAACATTTCGGTAAATATGGTGAGACATTCACCGGAATGCTGGAACCCGGTGTTCCTGTTCCTTTCGGAGATGGCTGGCAGTCAACCAAATTTGAAGCGGTTAAAGCACGTAAGGTAAGAATCTATATTGATTCATTCTGGGGACTTGGCGGTGGCCTGAACGAAGTTCAGATCTACGCGGAATAATCTTCAGGCTATTATTGTGGACTAATCAGATAACTTAGCAGATCTCTTATTTCATCCCGGGTAAGTGCATTTAGTAAACCGGTCGGCATTAGCGATGCTTTGGAGGGAACCATTTCTTCAATGTCCGCTTCCGGGATGTCCGTACGAGCGAATGGGCGAAATGGATCAGTACGAACAGAATATCGGCCACCTGAAAGATTAACGATCTGGCCGGTGATCTGCCGACCATCGTTCATAATGAAGGTGCTGGCTTGATACTGATCAGGTATTATTTTGCTCGGTTCCACAATGTGTTCCAGTATCGCCTGGACTGAATAGCGTCCGGCGAGTCCGTTAAGATTTGGACCGAGTACACCTCCGGCATTGCCGATGCGATGGCAATTATCACAACGCACTTTTCTAAAAGCAGCCTTTCCCTTTTCCGGACTGGCGGTTTTGAGTTTGTCCGATTCAGTCAGCGGGACGAGGTCTTGCAATTTCCATGTTTCAATGACTGGCAGACTGGGTTGCATATTTTCAGCTTCAGGAAGCCCCAGAGTGCGAATAAGTTGTTGTAACTCTTCACTTTGGGCACGATACTTTCGGTGAGCAACGGCGCGGAGTTCATAAGGATTGATTGCTTTGGTCAGTTGCAGCTTTTGATCGTCGGTATAGTTGTGGATTCCTGTGTCCATCAGAATTGAGAGAAAGTGGAACTGTGTCATCAGTGACTCTGCGCTGGAGATTGAGTCTAATGTGCGATGGGTAAATCCCTCAGGCTGAAAATTGCTCAGAAGGCTCGCCAGTTCTTTGTTGATGTTGTTCGAGGCATCGGGATAGAGGGGATCCAGGTAGGTCAGTAGCTTGGCTTTCTCTGAATTTGTGGGCGGCCCTAATCGGTCCAGAAGAATCGAAAAAATGCGCAGGCTTGTAAGACGTTGGGCATTGGACAAGGCATGCCATTTCAGTGACATTAGTTTTTGATAGGTGCGTTGTCGATAATTTTCCGGAGCCTGGCGGGCAACTGCGGTCAGCCCTTCCAGTAATGCGGTTTTGTTTGATTCTCCAAAGACATAGTCCCCCCAGATTTCGAGAGGCTGGTTTTCAAGCGCGATTCGGGCAGCATAGCGAATTGTTCTGTCATTGGATCTGAGCGACGGCGACAGTAAGTCATAGTCGGCCGCTTCGTCTCTGCGATTGAGAGCACTCAAATGCTGACGTTGTTTCGCTGATTGGGAGAGCGATGATTTTACGACTAACGGTATACGCTCTTGATACGAGATACGATAGATATTGGATTGGTTTCCGCGACCTCCGGTAGCAAAGTAAAGTGCTCCGTCATGACCAACCACAATATCGGTAACCGCTAAAGGCGTGCCGTTGGCAAAGAATTCCCATTCGCCTGAATAAGTTGCTTCATTCTGTTTGAGGTGTACGGCATAGATACGCCCGTAACTCCAGTCGCAGGCATACAATGCATTTTGATATCGAGGCGGAAAATGCGTGCCGTTGCCAAAGATCACACCGGTCGGCGACCCGGGACCGATTTCAAGCGTTGGAGGCAGAGTGTCGGGATAGTAGGGCATGAGATTTTCCGGACTTTGTCGCCAGCCGTAATCGGCACCACTAATGAGGTGATAGATATTGGCTGGTCGATACCATGGTAGGCCCATAAATCCTTCGTTATCAGAATCAAAAGTAAACAGGTCGCCCTGATGGTTGAATGCCAGATCGTATGAGTTACGTAATCCCTGACAAAACATCTCCCGTACCTTGCCGTCAGTTGAGAATCGCATCACCCATCCTTGACGTGCAGGTGATTTGAACGAGCCTGTTGATTTGACCGGAGTTACCTGATCGTTGTTAATGTCATCAGGTGTACCCGTAGCATTGCCGGCAATCAGGTAGATCCAGCGACTACCTGGATAGGTTACCAGTCCGTGAGCACCATGCTCTCCTTTACCAGCAATAGGAACAATCAATTCGGGTGCCGCGAAAGTTCCTTTCCCATCGGTGTCCAAAAGTCGATAGACACCACGTTCTCCGTTCCCGTCGGTTTTGACTACATAGAGGAAATTGAATGCATAAAGCAGGCCGTGGGCACCGCCCAGATTGACAGGTATATTGTGAATGCTCGTTACCGACGGTTTTTGATGCAGGTCGCCTGGTATGATCCTAAATAATTTGTCGTTCTGGCTGCTGGCAAGGAGGTGTCCCTGAGAATCGACGGTGAGACTGACAATGGATGCCTGCTGTTTAGGAAATGTGGCAATGATCTCCGCTTTGAATCCGGGCAGGACCTGGACATTCGTTGCCGGCACTGCGATGTTTTTGGTAACCGCGACTAGAGGAACATCTATGACAAGATACGAGAAGACGGCCACCAGGAATAATTTGGATTTCATCGACAAAGTCCTCACTCAGCTTCGATGCAAATAAGCTCTTTAAGCGTCCGCGCGTAAAGTCGGCCTTTTGAATGTGCCAGACTTGAAAGCGTCCATGTTTGCCCGGCTGGTCCGAGATCACTGATAGACACAAGTGCCTGTTTATCAAGTTTAGGACTGTTCCATTTGAGTACATAAACAGTACCAACCATGGTTGGCAGGTAAATATGCTGCCCCACGACTGTCGGGCTTGCTGCTGAGACATGTCCCCAACCACTTCCGGCATTGCGTTTATCCTGCGTGGCCCGAAATCCGTCGGCATTTTTCATGTCATTGGGAATTGTTGTATTCTGCAGAATCTGACTCTCATGGGTTACTTTATTTCGTACGATTTGTAATGGAACCTGAAGGTATTCCACCACCTCTGTCTTCAGATTGATTCTGCCAATGAAGCCGGCTTGATGAGAAAGGAAGTAGTGGTAGTTGCCGACCACGAGATTGGTTTGATAGGTAATTGCTTTTTTGGCAGGTTGGAATTGCTGCCCGGTTTTTGTTTCATAATCCGGATATCCGGCTGTGATACGCACATTGTTGGTCAGTGATACACGATTGATTTCATCGCCGTTTTCCGGGTCTAACACGATATGATCGTGACCTACAAATCCATAGACTCCATGGGCATTAAAAGTGACGTTTTGAGCAGAGGGATATCCTTTGATTCCGCGATCCCAGTCTGTCGAACCATCTAATGCATTTACGCGTGAGATACCGAATGGTTCCTCAGGTGGTTGGTGACCTCCGCCACGACCGGTCATGATCACGGGTTTGGATGATTTGGTATATCCAAATGTGGAAGCGGCATGACAACCTGTTCCCGTTTTGGCGATCCAGTTGGTTTTTCCTGTTTTGAGATCAAACGCATGCAGGTGTGTCCAGTATTCCTTGCCTCGCCCAAGTGAGTGTGAGCCGGCTTTAGTGGTGGCTGATAGAGGGAGATTATTATGGACGGTTTTGACAACAATAATTTGGTTTTTAAATATGAAGGGTTCGTGTTGACGTGAATGGTGACGCCCAAAAGGTACCCATTGGTACGTCCATTTTTGATTGCCCTGATGGTCGAAAACGGAAATGCATCCGCCTACATTTACAAAAACAACGATCTCACTTGTGACAATAGCTGAGGCCGCTGTGTTATCACTAAACAGACTTGACAGGTCTGTCGTTCGCGCGGCCGAGATTTCGTGTCGCCATAGTTCCTGCCCCGTATCAGCATCAAAACAAAGTCCAATTGTCAGCGAACTCATCTCAGTATCTTTTGAAATAGGCTCGTGGCATTGTACAAACAGGCGGTTACCATAAACGACTGGTGTGCCCTGACCGGTATTAGGGAGTTTAGCGCGCCAGCGAATGTTTGTTCCCGCTGTTCCGCTGAACGACGTTGCGGCTTTACCCTTCACGACGTAGTTGTATCCGGGACCGCTGGCCTGAGGCCAGTCAGCCCGTACTTCGACGAAGGTGAAAAGAGCCAGACAAAGAAACGTTTTAATGATCGTGGTGTTCATGCATGTACATCTTATGTTTCTTGTCACCTTTGGCCATTACATAGGCGATAAGGTCAAGAATCTCTTCACGAGACAACTTATCGAGCAGGCCTTTGGGCATCAGCGATACATCGGATTTCTTTTCAGCATCAATCTCATCCTTAAGAATAACTGTTGCCTTGTCCTTGGCCAGCGGATCGACCACGATGTGTAACTCGTCAGGTGTGTCTTTGATGACCATGCCGGTCAGTTGTTTACCGGACACAAGCAGATAGGAATGAGACTGATATTTCTCAGCGATCTTTTTGGACGGATCAATAATCGACTGCAGCACATGTGCGGTGTTAAAAAACTTGGATTCTATTTTGGTCAGATCGGGTCCGAATTCTTTTCCCTGATCACTGAGTTTGTGACATGCGGCACAGCTTGCGACTTTGAAAAGTTCACGGCCGACTTCGAAGTTGCGTCCCATTGGTAGTGGGTTTATATCAGCCAGCAGTTATTCCACCTTCCATTGACGGCCACGACTGCTCAGTTTCAGCAAATCATCTTTGTATTCCAACTTGTTATCAGCCAGGTATTTTTCCGGATCGAGGTTGTATTGTTCTGCATCGGCCACGACATATAAGGCTCCGTACATACGTCGCCAGTGTCCCGGATAAGTACATACATAGGGATAGATGCCAGGCTCCTGAGGTGCCTCAAAGATCAGAGCTTCGACCTGATTGGTTTGCAACAAGGTGCTGCTTAACAGCACTTTATCGCTTCGGGGAACATAATGACGGGCCATGGCGTCCGGGTCACGGCCTGTTGCTTCGGCAAGTTCTCCGATTTCCTGCATCGCACCAGGAGTCGTAATGACAAAGTTGTGTGGCATGCTGTCGGTGTTTGAGAATCGGAATTCAACAGTCTTTCCGGTTTCGATCACAAGCTGTTCTTTATCGTAGATCATACGATGAGCCACGGTTCCGACAGCGATTACCCGTACATCCAGATTCTGCAGTCGGTTTTCCACCGCTTTCCGCTGTAAGTCAGGTAGCTTGACAGCCACTGCTTTGGTTAAGTTAATCGCCTGAGTCGCACTATCACTTGTCCGATATGCCGCGGGTAGTTCAGTAAGATAGGCGACCAGATTATCGGCAAGCGGTTGCAGTTTCTGTTCCGGCCATTTGTCAGACGGAATCAGACTGAGCGCATTAATCGAGGAAGTACGTTGCAGCCCTGCTTTCAGGAGACGGATAAGTGCATTAAACTTTTCTTCTTCATGCCCGGGAATGGAAGCCAGAGAATGGATGGCAAAGTCGTGGATGGTTTCCCCGGATGTCACAGAAAGACGATTTTCAGGTATAGGCTGCTTTTTAATTCCCGGTCCGGACCATTCAAAAGACAGAGCATCACCTCCTCCGTTATCGAAGTAGGTTACCTCTAGTTTGTGGCTGCCGGCTGCTAAATCGATCGCTGCAGATTTTAATATTGGCCCGTGTAACCCGTCATTATTTATAAGCTCGGCATCGTTGATATATACACGTGATCCGTCATCTGAAGAGATACCGAAAGTATAACGACCAGGTTGATCGATACGAATGTAGCCACTGAATTTGAGAGCAAATGCATCGACCGCTTTTCGCTGAGGAACATCCAGTCCAATATGGTCAGCAACGCCGCTTTCCTTAGGTGTCAGTTTATTCAGGTTGTTAATATCAACATTGCCAATCGACGGTTGGTAGAAATCAACATGAATGCCTGGTTGAGCAAGCGAGGCCCCTCCGCTTTCCGATTCCAGTTGGGTAGGCAATGCCGAAACCAGTGGTAAGACTTTAGAGTAAAGATTACTACGTACTTGTTCATCCCGAATCGCAGGAATGGCTGAAAGAAAATCGCGCAATTGTTCTTTGCTACGAGTGGCAGCCAGATAGGCATCGTCACCTGTGCCGTCGGCAGCGATCCAGGCCGCAAAGGCGTAGCGACGGGTATCGGCTGATTGCCCCAGGACCGCCAGCTTCTCGATTGTGTTGGCATGGGGAGCCAGTTGTTCAGCGGGTTGCAGTGTAAGTAGTGTTCCCAGTCCGGCAATCCCGGACTGACTTTGCGTATCGCGTTGGGCAAGTAGTTCAACGATCAATGCAGCAGGCTCGGTCTGCTGGAGTTGAGATAGTCCGGTAATCGCTGTTGAAAGCTGCTGTGCATTGGCATTTTCGCGTGCCAGAATTGCCAAATAAACAGCTTCAGTCGGATCGAGCTTCATCAGATCTTCGATACTTGCATTTCTAAGTACATACAACTGGGCTGCTTTAGAAAGAGGCTTATTATTAGCGATGGCATCATTGACGATGGCATCCACATTCAGACTTTTGGTTGCATAGTTGAGTACGGTTGTTAGTTCCGCGTCTGTCGGGCGTACGGCAACTTCAAAAATAGCCTCGGCAGCAGCCAGCCCCTGAAGTTCAACAGCGGCTTTGGCAACCTCAGCTCGTACTAATGCGGATTCGTCCTGAGCGGCTTTGGTAAGCAGAGCTTCCCAGCCATCGATCTTCCCGGCCCAGTGTCCGAGAGTTCTGATGGCTGCTGCTCGATGACGCCCGTCTTGTGCTTCAAAGACACGTTGCAGTAATTCCAGATTGGCAACCCGTTGTTCCTCAAAAACCCAGAGGCATTCGAGTAGTGCCTGAGCCTGAATGGAATCACCCGGTTCCAGAGACTTAGCCCATTGGGCAACGGTTGCCAGTGTTGCATCGGCTTCCCGACCACTAAGCTCAAGTCTGGCCCGATATCGAATTCCATTCTCAGGTAATAGAAAAGATTGAAGAATGTCAGCAACCGGAGCACCAATCATTTGCGGATGGTTCACTAAAGGCCGCCCTTTGTAGGTGACCCGGTAAATACGACCGTGTTTCGCGTCTCGGTTAGGGTCTCGCATGTTGTGTTGCATGTGTCCAATCAATGCGTTACTCCAATCCGATACATACAATGCACCATCACCACCGACTTCAATATCAGAGGGGCGGAAAGTCGGATCAGAGGAATAGAGGATAGGTTCAATCTCTTCTGCCGTAATATCCGCTCCCTCGTATTTGACTTCATGCTGCAAGACTCCCTGAAACCCAATCACGTTACAAATCAGGAAATTACCGTTATTGGCTTCGGGGAAATGACTGCTTGAGAGAAAGCCGGTGGCCGCCACGGGGCGTACACGTTTTTTGAACCATTTTTTATTCCCCATGCCTTTACCAATATTGACATAGCTACCGGTTCCTCCGGTTCCGTCATTAGCAAACTGGAAGCCCCACTGGTCAAAGGCATCTCCGTGAGGGTTAGGACCAATGGGGAATACAAACTCCATTTCAAACGTGCGCGGGTCAAATCGATAGACTCCGGAAGCGGTAGAGCGATATGTTTTGGTGGGAGTTTCCATGTTGGCCACGTTGAAAATACCACGACTCCAGTAAAGTCCACCATCCGGACCGATCACAAAAGCATTGGCGCTGTGGTGAGTATCCGCACTGGAAACTCCCTGTAACATGCGAATCTTTTCATCGGCCACCATGTCTCCGTCAGTATCTTTGAGGAACCAGATTTCGGGCGGCGCAGCGACCAGCATACCACCCCCCCAGAATTCAATACCGGTAATACTGTTAAGCTTGTCAGCAAAGACAATACATTCATCAGCTTTTCCGTCTGCATCTTTATCGGGGAAAGCGAGAATACGATCGGTTCTCGGCTGCGTTGGATTCCAGTGGGGATAGGAAGGCCAGACAGACGCATAAAGAACACCATTAGGATCCACACACATCTGAACGGGGTTCACGAGTTCGGGAAACTCAGCCTCTGATGCAAAAAGGTTAACCTGCATTCCCTCGGCAATGGTCATTTTACTAATGGCATCCGTTTCTTTTAGATATGGATGCATTCCACCGTCAAGCGAACCTGGTTTGTTTGTTTGGACGACCATTTCATCGGGAAGATTATCATCTTTAATGGTAAAATCATTGCCGTTGGCATAAGCCCAAACCAGTTCATCACGATTGCCGGTCATGACGTCAAAGATTTCCATCTCTCGTTTCATCACATCCGCATTAGACTGACCGAACCAGTTTAAAGTGGAGCGTCCGCCATAGACGTTATATCCATCCACGACCCGGTAACGGCTAAACCAGTAATAGTTACGTTCCAGTACCGCATCGCGAATCCGCTCAATATGAGCACGTTTGCCAGCCTGAGATGCTGTCATTGCAAACAACTCATTGATAATGACTTTGGCAACTTCGTCGGCTCCATGATCGAGTAGATGTACTCCGTTGAGCGTGAGCGGTTTTCTAGCCGCTTTGTATAAAGACAGGGAAGTGGTAAAGATGTCCACGAAGCGGATATTCTTTGATTTACAAACTTCAGCCATGGCAGCGGTCGCTGCCGCTAGATTTTGATTGTTCAGTTCGCCATTAGGTAGATGAGGACTATGCAGATTTTCGTGAGCAAGAGGAGAAAAAACAACAAGTGTTGGAGCGGATTCCCCGTTATAGCGTTGTTGTAGCATGCCATCGATCATGACGGCCAGATTCTGTTTCAAGGCTGGTATTTGATCGGGGCCTTTTAATGCTTCATTGTATCCAAAGAAACAGAATACAACGTCAGCCTGAACTTTTGTAAGCCACTGATCAGCAGAACCAAAATTATTCGAGCGGGGACGCACGTTGACTTCGTCTCCTGTAAATCCTAGGTGCCGGAAAGAGAGCTTGTGTTTGGGATGGATTGCTTGAATATATGATTCGAGCCAGCCCTGATGCTGCATGCGATCGGCCAGATTGTTACCAATAACAGCGATTCTTCCTGCCTGTGGTAAATCCAGTACCTGAGCATGTATTTGCTGCACGGTGGCGAAGGAGAAGAAAAATAAGAAAAACGAAAATACAAAACGGCGCATAGAGTATTCCTTTGAGGAGCATAATTCTGTCTTGATTAAAGAACAGGGGTACCGTTGAGTGTATCATGTAACAAACCATTAATGTTATTTTTTGCCGGACGAGCTAATGCCAACTTTTCGTAGCATAAATCAAGGACTGCTTAGCCTTTTGGGGGGCATTATATTTCTGACCTCTGTCGTCAGAGCCGATTCAGTAAAGCCAAATATTCTGATACTGCTGGCCGATAACTGGGCCGCCCCTCATGCATCTATTATGGGTGATCAATCAGTGAAAACACCTACATTTGATGCGATTGCACGCAATGGAGTCTTTTTTAACAATGCGTTTTGTCAGGTGCCTTCCTGTTCCCCTTCACGTGCCGTGTTGCTTACCGGGCGGGTATCCCATCAGTTGCAGGATGCCGCTAATCTGTGGGGTTATTTTCCGGATCATCAGTGGACCTTTCCGCTGGCACTTCGTGATTCAGAGTCTTATCAGGTGGGCTATATGATTAAAGGCTGGGGGCCCGGCCGTTATTTGGGAGAGAGGCATACTTTGGGAAATCCCAATCCCGCCGGTTATAAAGCTGATTCATTTGAGCAGTTTCTCAGTGAGGTTGGTGACCGGCCGTTTTGTTTCTGGTTTGGTTCCCATGATCCACATCGACCCTGGAAAGCCGAACAGCAGTATTATGCAGGATTAACGGCCGATAAGGTGGAAGTGCCGGGGTATTTGCCCGATCATCCGACCGTGCGTTCAGAAATTGTCGATTACTATGCCGAGGTTCAGAAATTTGATACGGAATGTGGAAGGCTTATCGAACGGTTGAAGGCATCTGGAAAATATGAGGACACGATTATTCTGATGCTTGGAGATAACGGCTGGCAGATGCCGTGTGGACTGGCAAATGTATACGATGCAGGTACTCGCGTACCGCTGGCAATCCAATGGCCGGGAAATATCAAATCCGGTATCGAAAGTGATACGTTTGTAAGTTTTGAAGATATCGCTCCAACCTTGTTTGAACTGCTGGGGATATCGGTAAAACCGATGTCAGGAAACAGTTTTGCGGACGTGCTTAGCGGAGCTTCGGTGAAACATCGTGAGCAAGTATTTCTGGAACGTGAACGGCATGCCAATGTACGTCAGTCAGATGCTGCGTATCCCTGCCGTGCGATTCGGACAAGTGACTATCTCTGGATCTGGAATATTAGACCTGAGTTACATCCGGCCGGCGATCCGGAAACCCACTGGGCTGTCGGACCTTACGGAGATATTGATAACTCTTACACCAAGACACTGTTACTGCAAGGTGCCAGAGATCCAAAACTCGCTGCATTCCGACAGCATGCTATTGGCAAGAGACCTGAATATGAGCTGTATGATTTAACCAACGACCCCTGGCAAATGAATAATATGTCGGGAAATGCCAAATACCGCCGTGTGGAACGTCAGCTGAAGTCAAAAGTTGTTCGTTGGATGAGACAGACCAACGATCCCCGCAGTATCCAATTAAAGACAGATATTTATGATAAGTATGAATACTTTGGTCGCGAAGCGAAATAGAAACAGAGCATGGATACTAATGACCCTTTACCATCTCATCAAAAATGGGTTCTAACAGTGGAGCGATGAAGTGTTCGGCTCCGGCATGTGAGAGATGGTTGTAGTCGACATAAAAGAGTGTGTTTTCTTCAATTAACCGGGTATAGCCATCGTGAGTAAAAAATCCGGGTGCGGGGTCGAAGACGGTTACGTTGGGTAGCTTCACAGTTCGAAGGACAGTTCTTACATTTTGCTGTCGTTGAGCATGTTCACGCAGCGAAACACCCTGAGGCAGTGGTTGATCTGTTCGCAGGGCAGTAACCACTTCATAGATCGGGTCGTGGTGTTGGAGAGGGACCTGTTCCATTACCCAAACACGAATTCCCAGACTGTTTAGTTTTTGCAGAGTGTTAATTAAATTGCGTTGAAATACCCGCTGCGCAGCGGCCTTACTAATTTCCACCGTCTGATCATCAGTAATCAGGAACTTATTGAGCCCCGTGGAATTTCCTTCGATGTTGTCAGACCAGCGAGCTGCCATGATGACATGAGTGATTTTATGGCGACGAATAAAATCGATCACGCCATTGTTCCAGATGAGCGTGTCTTCACGGTCAAAGATTCGGTAGGTATCGAGTACGGGTAGCGTTCCGCCGCGTGTTGCGATGAATCCACTGATGCCACGCTGCTTCGCCAAGGTACTGCAGACGTCTCCCATAACCATGGCATGACTATCACCCCAGACCAGTAAGCGTGGATGATTACTGACAGTTTGTTTACTACCAATGGTTGGTAACTGATCCATCTGTGGATCCCATACCGATTTACGCATGTAGTGAGCCGGAGACTCAGCTGTTCTCAGAATTGCAGTGATCTTATCACCCCAACGAGCAGGCAAACCATCCCATTCGGAGATCCCGGCACCAGTACAGATAATCAATAGTGAAAAGGCTCCGGAGGCCAAAATTAGCCGCTTTTGAGTTGGAAGCAGGTGGCCCAGCCTGAACGGACTCTCAATAAAGTGATAAGAAATTGCGCCTATTAAAAAGCTCAGAGCTAATCCGATTAATGCCACCGGGATTTCTAATTCCAGCCGGTTCATATATTTGAGGTAGACCATGATCGGCCAGTGCCACAAATAGAGTGAGTAGGACATCTTTCCGATGTATACCAGAAACCGGATCTCAAGAATTTGTGAAACTCGTGTTCTAAACTTATCTCCCGAATTAAAGTAGATGAGTCCTGCGGTGGCCAGACAGGGCCATAGTGCGGCAATACCGGGAAATACAGTTTCTTTGTCATAGGCAAAAAAAGTAACGGCAATCATTATCAGTGATGTTATCGATCCGTACTCGGCTATCATTCGTTGTGACGGCTTTAATCTGGGAGCAAAGACTAACAGTGACCCCAGCAGCAGTTCCCATGCTCGCATCGGCAAAAGAAAAAATGCTTTAGTCGGGTATACATTCATCATCCATAGATTTAATCCAAATGAGAGAATTGTGATGGCAGCCAGAATCATAAATAATTTTCTGGCTGAGCAATGACGACAGCATATTAGCAGCAGTGGGAAGAGAAGGTAGAACTGTTCTTCCAGAGCGAGCGACCAGGTATGTAACAGAGGTACTAATTCGGCAGGGCCAGCAAAGTAGTTGAACGATTTAGAAAAGTAGACATTGGACACCAAGGTCATCTGGGCGATGGCGGATTCAGCTAATTTGTCATAGTCTTTTGGTACCAGCCACCAATAGCCAATCAGCAAAGTAGCTGTTGTCATTACCAAAGCAGCAGGCATCAGCCTTCGAATACGTCGACCAAGGAATTTCCGCAGGGAAAAACGATTTTCCTGCTGTGCCTTAAGGATCAGGCTGGTAATCAAAAATCCGGAAATGACGAAGAATATATCAACTCCGACAAATCCTCCATTAAAGCTCAACCCGGCATGGAACAGTAATACTCCGATGACAGCTATGGCGCGTAAGCCATCAATGTCCGCTCTGTATTTCAGTTTTTCCATCGCTCTGTCGACTGAAACCATTTCTATGGTAAACGAGATACCTCCACAGCCTCGTCCCTGAGGCTGCCGTTAACGCACTTCTCGCCAGTTATCGTATTACGAACAGTGATTTCGACTCAATATGAATCGCTTACAGCAGCCCCGCGATTTGGATGGAACGACTACAAAGCGAATGGAAAAATCAGCGGTTTTGCGAGCCGGAATTTTCGAGACAGAGCATTTCAAGGCTCTCCGCCGGATTCATGAACGCCGGGATTATTTAGCGGGGCTTTCCCGGCCGGTTATTTTGAACGTCATGGAAATACCAAAGTGCTTCCTGTTCCAGTTCCTCCTTGAATTCAATCCATTGGCAGTATTCAAGCCACTGGCGATTCCAGAAAATTAATGCGTCTTTAGGGATCTCGTTAATAACAACTTCGCTCATTGTAAAACTCCTTTTTACAAATAAACATCAAATGCCTGGGATAAACGTGAATCTCTGAGATGGAATCAGGCCACTCAGATATTTTGCTACAAATATGATCGTGACCGGGTGTGACACATTTGGTCACTCGCCTGATTTAATTACGAAAAAAGAGAAAAAAGAGTTCGCTATTTGTAGAGCTAAAGTTCGAATCTAAAAACTCAACACCGTTCCCATAGCAGCAGAGTCCGAGACTTCTGCCGGATTGATCGCCTTGGCCTGCTCAAATCCCTTGGAGGTTAATGAAAACTCACCACCGACCTGATGCATTACTAATCCGGCATCACAAAGCTGACGAAATCCATCCAGAAATTTCACGGTGATTTCCGGTTCAATACGACTGCGAAACATCACGTGTGTGTCAGCAGATTGTTCGACATAAACGGCAAGCATACGTTGGGCCGATTCAAATTCGGTATTGTTACTTTTTAGCTCGATAACGCCGCGATTCCGGGTGATGGAAAGAATCGTACGTGCTTCCAGCGATAATTCGATTTCGGTGGTGGTCGGGGTTACCAATCGATCCGAAGCCAGTTGAGCCAGTGCCGCAAGTGTTGGCACACTATGCGTTAGATCTTTCCAGAGATTTGCTTGTCCTGTAGCACTTGAAATAAAGGAGGGAAGATTCATAGCTGGTGATCCTTGGTTCGCAATTCTCTAGATTGCCATAAACAGTTTGTTGGTCAGTACCATGCCTCCGCCTAAATAAAAGACGGTCAGGGCCAGCATGATATTCAGACAGACAAATAATACTCCGGTTAGTAAGGTAAACAAAAGTGTCTGTCTGCCGCTTAATTTTAAGCTGAATTTCCCAACTCCCATAATGACAGGCAAACTAAAAATCCCATAGCCAAAATAGGCAGCTAGAAAATAAAGAGCAGATAGAATCCAACTACATATATATAGTCCGCCGGTTTTAGGGAATTATGCGGGGTGTCGTTTTGGCCGATTCTGCAGAGTGCTGCAATCACCATTACAAGCAAGGCAATGATGCTATTTAGGGTTGCCACCAATAAAAACAGTGTAATCATATAGATAGTTGTACTTTCAGATGATACGGACATCAATCTACCGTTCCCATCAGCATGATGCTTGACGATGTCGGTGCGCACCTATGGAGTCGAATAACCCCATTAATCCGTACAACTGCTTCTCAATTAGAAGAGAATTTAATTTGCTCCGAGAAAATAGGCTTTCGACTACAGAAGTAACCTAAGTTTCATTCACAGGCATTAAACGCTTCGGCGCAGAGAGACAAAGAGTAGATAGGACACACTTCGTGATTCAAGCAACAACCACAGACGTATTCGAAGAAGATTCCCAGTCAGCAGCCAAGGTAGTTGGTACCCGGCAGGAATCCACCACCCGCAGTGAATCTCGCAATATCACTGATGACCCGATCCGCATGTATCTTATGCAGATGGGCGAGATCCCCTTGTTATCTCGTGAGGAAGAACTGCGATATGCCAAGCAAATAGAAGCCACGCGTTACCATTATCGTAACACGATGTTGGCAACTAATTATATGTTGCAAGCAGCAGTTTCCATGCTCGATAAAGTGCTCCACGGTAAGCTCCGTCTCGACCGTACGATTGAGGTTTCGGTTACGAATGCTTCTGGTAAAGAGGCTGTCCTTAAGCGATTGGGACCTAATCTTGAAACGATTCAGGAATTGCTCAAGTTGAATCGTCGTGATTTTAGCGAAGCGATTTATAGGAAGAACTCAAAGAAGAAACGTCATGCAGCATGGCGGCGGATGGTTGTGCGACGTAATAAAGCTGTGCGTCTCATTGAGGAAATGAATCTGCGAACCAATAAATTGCAGCCTGCCTTTAAGGAACTGTGCAATATTCAAAATCGTATGGTTTCGCTGAAACAGCAACTAAAGACAGTCCAAGAAGGAACAGCTGATTCATGGACTGATGCTGACGCATTGAAAACAGAATTAGTTCATCTGATTAAAGTTACGCAGGAAAGTACAAACACACTCACACGTCGGGTTGATAATACGATTCTCTATCGCGATCAGTACGACGAAGCGAAACGTAAGTTATCTGCCGGTAACCTTCGTTTGGTTGTATCGATTGCCAAGAAGTATCGAAACCGGGGACTGACCTTTCTGGATCTGATTCAGGAAGGTAATACAGGTCTGATGCGAGCGGTTGAGAAATTTGAATACCAACGCGGTTATAAATTCTCAACTTATGCAACCTGGTGGATTCGACAGGCGATTACCCGGGCTGTTGCTGATCAAAGTCGAACGATCCGTGTTCCTGTTCATATGGTGGAAGTTATGACAAGGGTTCGTAACTTAAGTCAGGAACTGGTCCAGATTCTGGGACGTGATCCAACGCCGGAAGAAGTTGCTGAACATGGAAAAATGGAATTGAGTGACGCTCAGTGTATCTTGATGATGCTCAAGCAACCATTGTCTCTGGATCAAACCGTGGGTGATAGTGACGAGAATGAATTTGGGGATTTTATCAATGATCACCGTGAATTTGACCCGCTTGCTCGGGCTAATCATGATGCCCTGACCACAGAACTGCAGGATGCAATGGAAGTTTTAAGCTGGCGGGAACGTGAGATTCTGAAGCTGCGGTATGGGCTTGGTGACGGATACTGCTATACGCTGGAAGAGGTTGGCCGTATCTTTCAGGTGACGCGTGAAAGAATCCGACAAATTGAAAACAAAGCCGTGCAGAAACTTCAGCAACCGTTTCGGTCGAAAAAGTTAAAGTCGTTCCTCGACTAATCTTAGATGAAGCATCGTTCATCTAACGTAGTGGCACGTTAAAATGGATGGAAGTTTAGATAAGCTTCCATCCATTTTTTTGTAGTCCTATGAGCCGAATTCACCTGACCATCTGTTTATTCCTGAGTTACTTCTTTGTCGGATTCACGCAGGCTAAAGAACGACCCAATATCCTCTTTATATTCACGGATGACCAATCACATCGTACGGTGAGTTGCTACGACCAGGCATACGATTGGGTAAATACACCCAATATTGACCAACTTGCGTCAACCGGAGTTCGCTTTGACCAGGCTTATATCGGAACCTGGTGCATGCCATCGCGTGCTACACAATTAACCGGATACCATCAGTTTGGTGTTGAGTCGATGCGGATGAAGGGTGAATATCCAGGCAGTACTTATGATCCGCGGAAAACACCTTTTTGGCCCAGTATCTTTCGTCGCCACGGTTATATAACAGCACAGATTGGTAAATGGCATACCGGTGTTGATAACGGATATGGACGTGATTGGGATTATCAGATTGTGTGGAACCGTCCCGCTCACCCGGATAACGCCGGTAATTATTTCGATGACCAAATTGTAGAAATTAACGGCGTCAGTACTCGGGTACAAGGTTACACGACTGATTGGTATACCGAGCGGGCGGATCAGTTTATTCGCGGTGATCAGCGTGACGATCAACAACCATGGTACCTGTGGTTGTGTTTTGGAGCAGTGCATGGTCCGTTTACTCCTGCCAAACGTCACTTCGATGCCTATCCAAACGCTGAGGTTCCTGTTCCCAAGGATATTTTCACAGGTGCGAATCGGGCTGATAAGCCAAAGTACGTACAAATTCGAGATCGCTGGGTATTGGATAAAAACGGAATCCCGGAACTGAAATCGGGAGTCCAGCAGCGGACCGTGAAGAATGCCCCGATTCATGGTAACAGTCTGCAAAACTGGGTAAGACAGTATCAGCAAGGTGTCCTAGCGATCGATGATGCCGTTGGAAAACTTGTTGCAACGCTGAAAGAGACAGGTCAGTACGAAAACACTTTAATCGTATTTGCTTCCGATCAGGGAATCGCCTGGGGGCAGAAAGGTTTTCAACAGAAAATAGCGCCCTATGACGCCAATATTCGCGGGCCTCTTATTATTAGTTATCCCGAAAAGATCCGGGAAGGCGGAGTGGTAAAGGCACCCGTTGGCGGAGTTGATTTACCACCGACATTTTTTCACTACGCAGGACTGCCGCTACCGTGGAAAATGCACGGACATAATCTGGCACCGATACTTAAAAACCCTGAAAAGAAATGGCGTCATCCTACGTTGACAGTTATGACCGGACAGAATTATGGCAGTGCAACAGATATAGTACCGACCGACGAGTCTGTTTTGTTGGCAACGGCGAAAGTTCCCTGGTGGTTATCGCTGGCTGATGGAGACTTTAAATACATCCGGACTCTCGTTGAAAATGAAGTCGAAGAACTTTACGATCTAAAGTCAGATCCGGATGAGTTGGTGAACCTGGCTCTGAAGCCCGAGTATCTTCCGCAGTTGCGTTCCATGCGTGCAGCAACTATTGCTGAACTGAAACGTACCGATGCGGGAATGGTTGAGAACCTGCCGGGATTCTCAACACCTAAGTGAAGCATGGTTTACTGGTTTCGAATCTGCTCGGCGATGGCCCGTTCCACCTTGGTCACCTGCGGAAGCTCATCAATCGAAAACCAGCGAAGCGATTCGGAACCCAGAGAACGGACTTCAATTTCAAGCTGTCCATTATTATCGAGCAGGGCAGTTGGAACGGTCAGATAAAACAAGCCGGCACTATCGATATCAGAATTCCAGGTGACCAGATAATCTAACTTCACCTGTGTATCGTCAGACTCCCAGGATGTCGTATCCAGCGTTACGTCAATATTCAGCTTGGGTTGGCCATTGATCAGGACTTTGAACCCTTCGGTCTTTGGCTGAGTAATCCATCCCAGCCCCCCGGCAAATACGAAACGTATTTCTTTACTATTGCCACTTACGGCAGAAGTTTTCCACTTAATAGTTTGCTGTTTATCAGTCTGACGTATGAACGGACGTTGATCCTGAAGCCCTGAATAGTGAAACCAGTGATCTCTTGCAGGATTCACAGACTTTAGCTGCGAAAATCCGCTGTGTGAGTTTTTTGAAAGATAAGCAATCGGCTTGAGACCCTTTTTCAACTTTGGATTCAGCTTGGCATACCAGGATTCGATATTTTTTAGGAATTGCCCCATCGCCGATGGTTGCCTGAGAAAATCAGGTGCGGGGCGGTCGGGATCAGGATTATTGAATTCAGCACCGACTAACCCAATAACTTCATTAAATATAAGATCTTCAATGGCAGGATCATAGGGAGCCGGTAGCCCATAGTAAACCTGTGAAAAACCTGGTTCGTAGCCACCTTCATTAAGTATTCGTCGGCTGGGAATATAACTGGGTACGTCATTACTCCAGCCATTAATCCATAGCCGTTCCCAGTCCAGATGAGTTTTTAGTCTTACGGCATAGTCAACCACGACTTCTCCGGCCATGAAGACAATTGCCAGATCCTGATCAAATTTCCAGCAGGTGACGGTGTAGGGAACATCGGTTTGGATGGCTCCGTGTTCTTTTTCATATTCGAGTACAAAACGAGCCTGATCTGCATGAAATCCGGTTCCTTTGGAATGTTCGACAAAGACCGCTCTGTTTTGTGGCTTAGCAAGTGGAAGATTAAATTGTCGATTGCTAGGCTGTGGTTCACCTTTAAGTTTAGTCAGTGGTGAGTCTATCAGTCGGGCGACTTCATTAGCCAGAGTTGTTCCGTGTTGTTTTGCAATCTCGAATGAACCACTGGGTTGGGGACCAACATCAGCTCCGCAGCCTACAGTCGTTAATGCGACAGCAGAAGGAAATCGGCGTTCAATTTCCAGATTTGCATTACCTGCCCAGTCACCGCTGATGTGATTGCGGGAACCTTCTGATGTGCAGTGACAGGCATAGTTGGACCAGATTGCAATAGGAGTTCCTTCGTTGCTGCGAGCGACCATCACGGGCATGCTATGGTCCACGGGCCCCCCGGGATTTAATCCGAATCCTGTCCATTGACCATTGGATAAGACTCGTCGATTCCCTCCAAAATGGACACGACCCTGCCCCCAGTGCAGTGTTGCTTCTTTTCGATGTTCAAAAGCCTGCTTGGCAACGGCGATTACTTTTTCAATAAACCATTGAGTATATCGGCTACTACGAATTTGCTGCTCCGGCGTTACTCGTGATCCCCAGACTACCGGAGCATAGCCTTCCAAACTGGGAGCGTTATGGGTATGAGTACTGGAGATGACGACTTGCTCAGGACTCAATCCGAGAGAATCACTTAAAGCTCGTTGTATCACTTTGGTAAGTTTTGCCGGCACTCCGCAGTTGTCCACGGCAATCAGAAGAACCGGAGTGTCATTGCCGATAACGAGGGCCCGGGCCCAAAGTTTCATATCTACAGAAACATGTTCGCCGGGACGGCCACCGTAGCCAGCAAGTAATGTCGGATGGCTGGGGGTAATATCAATTTTGGCCGTTCCAACTTTGGTTGTAACCGCCAGAGCAATACTGGGAAGCATTACAAGAATGCTGACAATGGAAAGTAACGAGCGCATGGAATCGATAGTTTTTTAAGTCATAGTTGATTAGTAACTTACCGAAAGTGATTCATTAGTAGTTTACTCCATTACGAACAGGTATTCATAAAATTCAAAATGGTAAAATGGAGAGCACTTAGAGGAGAGGTAGATGACTTCCAGTCGCTGGCAAAGTCAAATTGCAGATAATCTTCAGAGCTGGGATTCGGTTGCCGGAATCCATGCCCGCGGTGGTGGCGCAGCGTTTTATCGTGTGGAGGAGTTTCTCGGCGGCGAGTGTAGACTAAGTCCTTGGGAATACGAAGAACTGGGCGATGTAACCGGTAAATCATTAGTGCATTTGCAATGTCATATCGGACTCGATACCCTTAGCTGGGCTCGGCGGGGGGCTGATGTCACGGGTCTGGATTTTTCGCCGCAGGCAATTCATGAAGCGAAACTGTTCGCCGGTAAATTAGGAATTCAAGATGCCCATTTTGTTGTTGCTAACCTGGCTGATGCTGCAGACGTTTTGGAGCACGATGCCTTTGACATCGTCTATACCGGTCGGGGGGCTTTGTGCTGGCTACCCGATATGAATCAGTGGGCTAGTGTATGCTCAAGACTTTTGAAACCCGGAGGCGTTCTTTATATGGAAGAACTGCATCCCGTACTAAGTTCTGTGGATGTTGTCTCCGGTGACTCGGACAAAATTCTGCAATTTGTCTATAACCCATTTCAGTCTGAGCCATTTTCTGAAGAGTCGTCTGGTACCTATGCGGATCCTGACGCCGAGACAGGATTGCATATAAATCATTCCTGGGAGCATAGTTTTGCAGACATCATCAATGCATTAATAAGCCAGGGATTTCGTCTTGATTTGCTCAATGAGCGAGAAGAAAGTTTTTTTGCTCCCTGGCCAGAATTGATGGAGCCGGTCTCCAGCCATCATTGGAAATTAAAGCCGGAACTTGTACCGATTCCTATGTCATATACGTTAAAGGCCACTTTAGGCCCGGTAAAGTAAACTGTCAGACAATCATCGAACCGATCTGGTAGCTAAATGGATCTTTCGGTGAGCCGTTGTTCGTCCCAGCAATAGGAAAACTACAGGAGTTGTAAACAACCAAATCAAAGCCGCCTGTTGTGGATCCCCCATAACTCGGGCTGTAATTCCCAGAGCAATAAGAATCAGAAAGGAGCAAGTCGCAAACCAGGGATACAGTACTTGTGCGCGCATCAGATTACGAACCAGAATTTCCCCAACATGCAAAACGATCATTGAGATAATGATTGAAGTCCAGAGTGTAAAAATTCCTCTTGTTCCCTGAATACCGTAAAAATGATCTTCAAAATTAGTTTGCGTAAACAGTAACAGCATTGTCATGAGAGGGACGGCAGCCATAAGCGTGGGTATCAGAAATCGCATTTATTTTCGTACAGGATGCGTCACAAGTCTTCGTAGAATAAATGTCGGTTTTATCCTACATCCTGTCCCTACAACTGTCTGTCCTCACTTTTTGTACAATGACCCACGTCTCGTAGTGTTTTTGATACATTCAATTACTGTCCATGTTCTAACTACTCGATCAAAAAGGTATTCTTGTGACGAAATCATTCCGGTGTTTTTTTCTTCTTTTGCTATATTTCTTCGGGAGTTGTGTAGTTGTTTGTGCGGAAGCTGGAGATTCTGTAAAGAGATCGCAGCTTAATGTATTACTGATATGTGTGGATGATCTACGTCCGGAACTGAGTTCATTCGGGTCCGAATATATTCACTCCCCCAACATTGATGCTTTAGCAGCGACGGGTCGTGCTTTTCATCATCACTTTGTACAGGCACCTACATGCGGAGCTTCCAGATATACACTGCTCACAGGTCAGTATGGTCCAGCAGGTAATGGCGCTCTTTTTCAACGCGCTTCCCGAGTGAAGTCTGCTGCCTCCGCCGTGTCTCCAACGATGCCAGCCTGGTTTCGTCAGCATGGTTATACAACGGTTTCAGTGGGAAAAGTTTCTCATCATCCCGGCGGTCGTGGTGGTCCAGACTGGAACGATAAAGACCAACTTGAAATGCCTCACAGTTGGGATCGTCATCTTTTACCTGCAGGCGCATGGCAACATCCACGTGGCTGGATGCATGGCTTAGCGCATGGAGAAATCCGCAGAAATGCCCGAGATATGGATCTCTTTCAATCCAAATCCGGTGGTGACGAAATCTATCCTGATGGGATTTCGATGAATGAAGCCTTGCAGCAACTGACCTCTTTGTCAGATGCTGAACATCCATTTTTCTTAGCTGTCGGGATTTTGCGTCCCCATCTGCCGTTTGGTGCTCCGGCAAAGTACTTTGAACTATATAACGATGTGGATTTACCGATGGTAGCCCACCCTGGAAAACCCGCAGGTAAAACGACCTGGCATGGATCAGGAGAGTTTATGAAATACAATCGTTGGGGACGAAATCCAAATACGGATGCTGAGTTTGCCATTGAGGTGCGTAAGGCGTATGCGGCGTGTGTTAGTTACGCGGATGCACAGGTGGGACGTTTGCTTCATCGGCTGGAGGAGTTAGGTCAGCGTAAAAATACAGTTATCGTTTTATGGGGGGATCATGGTTGGCATTTGGGAGAACATGCGATTTGGGGCAAACACGCGCTTTTTGAAGAATCGCTGCATTCTCCAATGATCATGAGCGTACCAAAAATGAAATATATCGGTCAGCCAACAGATTCGGTGGTGGAAACACTTGATATCTTTCCAACACTATGCGAGTTGGCAAAACTTGAGATCCCCGCGGATCTCGATGGTGTCTCGTTAGTGCCTTTACTCAAAGATCCGCAGGTTAACGGACATTCGGCAATTGCCTATACCGGTCGGGCAAAGACAATTCGCTCGGATACCCATCGTTTAATTTTGCATAACGATGGTTTTGTCGAATTGTATGATCACATAGAAAAAGACGGGGAAACACGCAATGTTGCTGAAGTTTATCCGGAACTTGTTGCTGGTTTGACCAAAGAACTGCAACGTCGATTGAGAAAGTAAGCCGAACCATGTCAGCGATCACTTCCGAACAACTGACACACTTTCAACAGCAAGGCTATGTCGTTCTTCGTAAATATCTGTCCACAGCAGAAGTCCGGGAGATGTTGAATGAGGTGCAGAGGTTTATAGATGACGTAATTCCGGGACTGGATCCGGAGGAAGCGTTTTACGAAGATAAATCGCGTCCCGAAACGTTAAAGCAAATTCACCGGATGTGTGAACACGACCGCTTTTTCGCAGAGCAAATGCTTGGTCCGAGATTTTTACCTCTTGCCCGAACTTTGTTACAAACCGAGGTTGTTGTAAAAAATATGCAGTACTTTAACAAGCCTCCGGTTATAGGTAAACCGACGCCTCCACATCAGGATGGTTTTTACTTTATGCTCGATCCCAATGAGGCACTGACGATGTGGTTAGCATTGGAACACGTGGACGAAGAAAATGGATGTGTTCGTTACATTCCCGGATCGCATTTAGCCGGAATGAGAACTCACGGTAAGTCCGGTACTTTGGGTTTTTCACAGGGGATTCAGGATTATTGCGATGAGGATATTGAAACTGAAAAGGCTATTTATGCTGCACCCGGTGATTTAATTATTCATCATTCAATGACAATTCATCGAGCCGGCGGGAATCGATCAGGAATCCGGAATCGACGTGCGATGGGTATGGTCTACTACTCAGCCGCAGCCCGGATTGCAGCAGATAAAGTCGCAGCGTATCAGCAAAGTCTGGTGGAGGAACTGACCGCCGACGGTAAGATCTAATATTAAAGTGCTGACAAATTGGAGATTGCCTTTTCGATCAGTTTTTTCGAGGCGAGAACGCCCGCAACAGGTTTGAGTTTACTACCTTCCCATTCAATCGTAAGAAAACCCCGATAGTCAGCAAGATCGATGATCTTTAAGAGACGGTCATAATCAAAATCCGGCTGCTTTCCATTGTTATCGAAGCTGTGCATTTTACAACTAATGGTGACGGTATACGGCATCATGGCTTCTGTTCCGTCATAAACATTGTTGACCTGTTTTCCAAAATCAGGCATCAGTCTTAGTGCAGGGTGATTCAGTTGTTTACAGACTTTGGCCAGGAAAGCGCCGCGTTGACTGAGTTTTGAAGCACCAGGTTCAATCACGATCATAACGTCTTTCCGGGCCGCTGAATCGGCTAGAGGTTTTAGCGCTTCCACGCTTGCCTTAATACCCTGCTGCTCATTTTGCCCGGGTGCTCGTAAGAAAACCCGTAAGTATTGAGCCCCGAGTGTGGCAGCGCGATCGATCGATGGCAGTATTTGCTGCCGACTGGCTTCAGCCTTTGCAGGGTCAGCGTCGAGGACACCGGCCATCAGCAGAAAAGTTTGCGTACCGGCACGATCACTTCGCTTACGTAAATTGGTGAGGTAATCTTTGTTGTCGAGTTGATCCGCCGGTAGTCCGCCTTCCCAGAAATCAATCGCTTTGATGCCGAATGTGTCCACGCTGTATTGCGGGTAATCCAGTGGGTCAAGCGAACCATCTTTAAACATGCTGCGCAGTGAATACTGACTCAGCCCAATTTCGTATTTTGGAGGATCTGCAATAGCTTGAGCACCTTGCAGACCAGGTAATACTAAGCCACTCAGAGCTGCGGTGCTCGTTTGAAAAATGAATTGTCGACGCGAGCCAGTCATGATGCGATCCTTTAATAATTTCAAAATTTATAACTACACGATTATACAGCAGGTTTAATGCAGATTCATTTCCGTATTGGCCGATAGATTTTTTTGAGTTTGTGAATTTGCAGAACGGGCTGGCTATAATGGAGAACACAGTCTTTGGTTTCTCAATAAGTACTCAGTTCAATGTTATTGCGCCGTCTTTGCTTATCGCTAGTTATTTTTTTGCCGGCTCTGACTGCCGACGGTCAGGATGAATGGCCTTATTCCAAAGTGATCCGTCCCGAAATCCCCGTAGTGGGTCTGGAAGATTGGCCCCGGTCTGATCTGGACCGTTTTGTTCTGGCAAAGCTGGAAAGTAAACAGTTAGTGCCGGCTGTGCAGGCGGATAAAACGACTTTAGTACGTCGACTTTATCTGGATTTATTAGGTGTTCCGCCATCGCTGGAAGAGCAGGATAAATTTATTCAGAATACAAGTCCCGAAGCCTACTCAGATCTTGTCAATCTATTATTGGACGATCCCCGGTATGGAGAACATTGGGCCCGCTACTGGCTGGATCTGGCACGATATGCTGACACCGCAGGTTATGAAGGAGATCCCGATCTCCCATATGCCTGGAGATACAGGGACTATGTGATTGATTCACTCAATCGCGATAAGCCTTATAACAGGTTTATTCTTGAACAACTGGCAGGTGATGAACTTGTCGATATTACCGGAGCCGGTGAACTTCCCAATCCTCCTGCAGAGAATCTGGTGGCGCTCACCTTTCTTCGTTTAGCGCCGTTTACTGAGCCTCGTGGTGATGAGAGCCGCCATGAAATGCTTAGTGAAATGACAACGACTGTCAGTAGTGTTTTTCTCGGGCTCACCGTGGGATGTGCTAAATGTCATGATCACAAATATGATCCAATTCCAACAAAGGATTTCTATCGGATGAAGGCATTTTTTGCCACCATCGCCATTCCACCTCCCCGTCGCGGCGATGGCTTCCAGATTGGAGGTCCCACGTCTGCTGATTTTTATCGTGATGGTGAAAAGGACTGGGTGCAAGAGAAACGCAGTATGTTGCAGAAAGAAGCCAGCCAGGCTGGCAGCAGGGCACAGGAGATGTTAATTGACTTTCGTAAGCGTCTTGGGATTAGCCCCGGTTTTGGTATTCAGGCATTAGGTGGTGACTTTGGGAATGATTATGTTTTCGATCAGAAGTACGTGACGGATAATCGTATACATACCACGGCAATTACGGCTTCTGAAAGAGTATGGACATTTTACACAGATGGTAAAGCGTCAACACAGCAGGGAAGTCTGTCAGGTGGAAATCGTGGTCACTGGTACTCGGGCATCAAGAATCCGGAGTACCTTTCGCTGGGTGCCGCGACCAATGGGAGTGGTGAGTTCCAGGCGGCCGCTTTCAATGGGAGTCTGGCCCAGATTATGGTGTTTGATCGTGTCTTGTCGGCCGATGAAATTAAACTTGGCTGGCAGCAGATTGCAGAATTAGATGGATTGCAGTTTTGGTTAGATGCTTCAGACTTAGATGCTGACCCGCTGACGGTGAATCCCGCAATTGGTGAAAATGTCGATTTCTGGAAAGACAGGATAACCGGGATCCAATTGTCCAGTATCGGGAATGAGCGTACTCCGCGACTTGATGTATTGCCGGATTCAACGATTCCTGCTGTTGTATTTGATGGTGACTTTCTCCGCGGCTCTGCAGAAGGATTGCCGTTTTTGAAGAATAAAACGGGAACACTTATCACCGTTTTTAGCAGCCAGGATGAGGATGAGTCCTATATTTTTGAAGTCGGTGGCCAGCGGCAGTTTGTAACCACATTTGTTAATCCCGATGCCAGCGGTGAAAAGACGATTGAGAAGATCATTGCCACAGGAACAAGTGATCTGATTACGACAGAGGAACGTGAAGAGTATTTGGATCTTGTTAGTAAAAGCCAGTATGTTAATCAGCATCTGCGGAGATTAGAGCCGTGGGCAATGACGCTTCGGCATTCTTTCGGCCCACCTTATGAACCAGGTGTACCGACCTCAAGAGTGATGGTGCGTGGTGAATGGGACAACCCGGGTGAAGTTGTCGAGCCTGGTTTTCTGAGCGCGATCACGGGAAATCAGGAACCGACCTCTATTCGACTGGACACGTTTAAGCGTTGGCCAACACGGAGTCGACGTAAGGCGCTGGCGGATTTGATTGCCAGTAAGGAAAATCCGCTGACAGCCCGGGTCATGGTTAATCGATTATGGTACAGACACTTTGGCCGGGGGATTGTTGAAACGACCAGCGATTTTGGAAATCTTAGTGGAGGGCCATCTCACCCTGCATTGCTCGACTTTCTTTCTTCTGAATTGATGGAACACGGCTGGAGTTTAAAACACATTCACCGTTTGATTTGTAACAGTAGTACGTATCAGCAACAAAGTGATGTGGAGAATGCAAGTGCATTAAAGGTTGACCCGGAAAATGCACTGCTATGGAGTTTTCCTATCCGCAGACTTGGTGCTGAAGTAGTTCGGGATCGAATTCTTTCGGTTTCCGGTCGCTTAAATCCTGAGAGTTTTGGATTACCAATCTTCCCACCATTGCCCGACGGGATTGAGGATCGGGTGAAATACGATAACAGCAAATGGGCTACCCAATACGGTGCGGAAGGTCGGCGACGTAGTATTTACATTTATCAGCAACGCACATTAAATATGCCGTTGCTTCAAACCTTTGATGCTCCTGTTTGCGACGAGTCACGGCCGAGGCGTCGTGCCAGTACAACAGCATTACAGGCACTGGCGATGTACAACGGGCCTTTGGTTACGATGGAAGTGGAACATTTTGCGGATCGCGTGATAGCCGCTGCTAAAGAAGAAGCTGATGATCGAATCGCCCATGCCGTACGATTGGCACTGTGCCGAAATGCAACAGACTTGGAGTTGCAGGAGTTGTCAGAATATTACAGGACATTTTCCGATCCACATGAAGCGATGATCAGTATTTGTCGAGTTCTATATAATACGAGCGAGTTCCTATATCTGGATTAGTTTGAGATGTTTTCCCGTCGTACACTATTAGCAAATACGTTAAATGGGCTGGGTATGCTGGCATTGACCGACATACTGCAAGCCGCTGAAGATAGTACCGTCAGACCGTTTGCCCCGCGTCCTCAGCACCTCTCCCGGAAAGCCAAACGTTGTATTTTTGTGTTCATGCAGGGCGGCGTTAGCCAAATGGATTCGTATGAATACAAGCCGGAATTAAATCGACACCATGGGAAACGCATTCCAGGCTCCCATGATGTTCGCGGTGAACTGCAGGGACGTATATCGCATCCCCATTCGTTGGTAGGAAGTCCATTTAAGTTCCAGCAATACGGCGAAACTCAACGCTACGTTTCACAGTTGTTTCCCCGGATTGCAACGCATGTGGATAAGCTTGCGTATATACACGGTATTGAAACGGATAATCCGAATCATGGACCGTCCACGCTGCATGTGACCACCGGCAGCCAGTTTCCAGGTAGTGCGTCAGTAGGTAGTTGGGTGACCTACGGTCTGGGAACACAAAACGATAATATGCCGGCTTATATGGTGATTCAGGATCCGCGCGGCGCACCGGTTAATGGTGCACACACCTGGGGTAATGGTTTCTTGCCGGCAGCTTATCAGGGAACTTTATTACGAAATGAAGGTACCCCGATCCTAAATCTTGACTTGCCTCGGGGGTTGAATCGCGAACGCCAACGCGGAGAATTGGATCAGCTTCGTAAATTTAATCAACGATTTAGCCGGCGTTACCCGGAGGCAACAGAACTGGAAGCTCGGATTGAAGCTTACGAACTGGCCTATCGTATGCAAACCACCGCCCCGGATTTGGTGAATCTGTCACGCGAGCCGGCACATATTCACAAATTATATGGCTTAGACAACCCAAAGACCGAAGGGTTTGGACGCCAGTGTCTGATGGCTCGCCGGCTGGCCGAAAGCGGAGTTCGTTACACGATGTTGATTCACGGTGTTCAGATTGGTGGTGATAGCTGGGATCACCATGGAGATGTCAAAGGTCGTATGATCCGTCAATCTGCTGAGGTCGATACCCCGGTCGCCGCGTTACTAACCGACTTAGAACAACGCGATATGTTAAAAGACACCTTAGTAGTTTGGGCATCAGAGATGGGAAGAACGCCGTTTGTCCCCGGTGGCATCAGTGGATCACCCGGACGTGATCATAATAAATATGGTCTGGTGATGTGGATGGCTGGTGGAGACGTGAAAGCCGGAGCGACTATCGGCGGTACCGATGACTTTAGCCTGCGCGCCGCTGACGAGCCGGTTCATATTCGTAATATACACGCCACACTGCTGGACCTGATGGGACTTGATGACGAGTTATTGCGTTACCTGCACGCCGGGCGATATCGACGACTGACAGATATCGGCGGTGAAATACTTTACGATATGATCGATGCTTAGACCGTTTGCAGTTTAGTCTTTAGTAACAATCTGACAACTGCTGCCCGGCCCTCTGGGATGTACAAACGTCACACGAACCCCGTCTCCACGGTTATGAGCAATGTCTGTCCCGAATCGGAAGTTGCAGTTTCTTGATTTGCGTAAAGTAGTAGTCAGATTCATCTCGGAGCCGTTGGACTTGCGGATTGAAAACTCCACTTTGAAGTTTGAGACGCGGACGAGCCGTTGGTATTGATTTACATTTACGATTTTTTCACCGTTGACTACGGTGATGATGTCACCTCGTTCAAGCTGGTACACCTCCGCAGCATTTGATTCAGTCAGGACACATGTCAATGACATAAGCGCGCTCAGAAGAGCAATAAATTTTAGTGAGGTCATAGGTTATTCTCCGGTGGATTCCTCTTGAAGCGATGCAATATATTTTAAGGCATGCTCCTGGTGATGTTTGATAAAGGCGTCCTTTCCCTGACAATATTTTTCAATATTGTGATTGCAGTTTGCTGCCAGTTTCTTTTTTAAATCCTCATACTCAGACGCGACGCCTGGGTGCGTTCTCAAATAATCACGAAAAGCGAGGTGCCGATCGACTTCCGTATTACCAGTATCGTAACAGTGGATATTATGTGTCCGTGGATCTGTTCCTTTGGTGAGAAAACGACGACCGGCGAGTCCATATTCTCCCCAAAACTGATACCCACTTTCAGTAATCGTTGTCTGTATCTTATCTATGGCACTGACATCGGTGACCTCTAATAAGAGATCAATAACCGGCTTGGCAGCTAATCCTGTGACCGACGTACTACCAATATGATGCGTTTGAATCAACAGATCACTCAACAACGTTTTTAATTTGTCAGATTCCACCTGAAAAGATTCATTCCAGCGTTCGTCATAGTCGACGATGACGATGTGTTGATGAGAAATGTTGTTTTGAAACATGAAAGATTTTAAGTTGTTCTGAAAAAGTTCAGCAGGGCGTGTGTGCTTAATCAAAATAACCAGTGCCTAAGTTTATTGCTACAATAATTACATCAATTCGCCAGACAGGTTTTTAAGCATCGGATTTTATTGTGATGAAACGTATTTCTATAACAGTTTCCATTCTTTGCCTTTTTTTGACTTCAACAACTTTCGCGAAGCACCGGGTGCTTCTCCACGGGAAGTCGGGTTTGCAGATTGTGGAAAAGGACGGATCGACTAGCTGGCAAATGCCTTTTGGAGGAATTCATGATATTCACGTGTTGAAAGATGGAAACGTCATGGTTCAACGCAATATGGGTGAAGTAGTTGAAATCGATCGTACAACTAAAGAGATTGTCTGGAGTTATAACAGCCGTACTCAAAATGGTAACGAAGGTAAACGGCTGGAGGTCCATGCCTTTCAGCCTTTAAAGAATGGGAATGTGATGATTGCCGAGTCCGGTGTGGGTCGCATTATTGAAGTTAACCGCGAAGGCCGGATTGTTAAAGAAACTAAACTGGTGGTTGATAACCCACACCCTCACCGAGATACTCGTCTAGCAAGACAGCTTAAAAATGGTAACTATCTCGTATGCCATGAAGGTGATGGAAAGATTCGTGAATACGATGCGAATTCCGGAAAGGTGATTTGGGAATATGAGGTGCCTTTATTTCAGCAGCGTGCCGGAGGTCACGGGCCGGAAGCATATGGAAATCAGGCATTCTCAGCTCTTCGATTAAATAATGGTAATACTCTTATCGGTTGCGGTAATGGTCATGCCGTGCTGGAAGTTACACCTGAAAATAAGATTGTTTGGCAGATTCTGCAGAAAGATCTCGATGGAATTGTCTTTGCCTGGGTGACAACGTTGGAAGTACTCCCTAATGGAAATTATGTCATTGGAAACTGCCATGCAGGACCGGGACAACCACTATTAGTGGAACTCAATCCCAAGAACAAAAAAGTGGTCTGGAGATTTGATCGATTCGATGATTTTGGAAACAATGTCTCCAATTCACTGATTTTAGATGCGGCAGGTAAATCAAATCGTTAAATCGTGATTAGCCAGCATGATCTGTAAAAAGTTGTCGTTTACCTGAATCAGTTGTTGGCTTGTTGATAGACGGTTGATTGTCAAGTAATCGGAAACCTGATTTGGAACAAGGAGGCTGGGGAAATGACGCGCACTGAAAACCCTTTGAACTCTTTAGATGATTGGGAAGACGATTTACTGCGAAGATATCCGGAAGCGTCTGAAACGGGTAAGAGTAAGCAGACAGAGGAATTTCGCAGTTATGTTGATGCTCCGGACCATGTTAAAGAATTCTACCGCTTGAATCATCTGCAACAGACGGTGGAAGTGAATCAGCAGAAACGCGATGAGTTTCTTCAGTTTAAAAAACGTCGGATGAGTATTTGGGAAGCGATGGAGTTTCTCAACACGCTAGTCGATGATAGTGATCCTGATACCAGTCTGAGTCAGATTGAGCATCTGATGCAAACAGCTGAAGCGATTAGAGCAGACGGGCATTCACGTTGGTTTGTCCTGACAGGCTTAATACATGATCTGGGAAAAATTCTCTGTTTGTTTGATGAGCCTCAATGGTGCGTTACAGGCGATACTTTCCCGGTGGGTTGTCGATTTGATTTATCGATTGTTTATCACGATTTTTTCCGGGGAAATCCGGATTATCATAACCCTGATTACAATTCACAATTTGGCATCTATGAACCGAACTGCGGTCTGCGAAATGTCATGCTTTCCTGGGGGCATGACGAGTATATGTACAATGTTTGTAAGCCATATCTGCCAGATGCAGGATTGGCGATGATTCGTTACCATTCCTTTTATCCATGGCATAACGAAGGGGCTTATGAATATTTAATGGATGATTACGATCGTCAGATGCTTGAGTACGTAAAGTTGTTCAATCCTTATGACCTTTATTCCAAGTCAGATGAACCGCCTGATGTGGAAGCCTTGCGACCATACTATGAAGAATTGATCAGTGAATACTTTCCTCCACGGCTGGATTGGTAAGAACTGCCAGATAGTTGAAGAAATTATTGCTCAAATACCATGTTCAATAGATATTATTTTACGATACGTTTGCTCCTGATGACCTGCGGACTCGGGCTTCTGTTCGGGCATGTTTCCACTGTCAGAAGTCAGCAGGTGCAAGGGGATCCGGCCGATTTACAAAAAGACCCGGAACAGATTTTTGCGTTTCAGGTTCATCCGCTACTGGTCAATAAGTGTTTCGCCTGTCATGGTGCCGACGCTCAGGAAATTGAAGGTGAATTGGATCTTACGACACGTGACGGTCTGATTACAGGTGGCGCAAGTGGTGAGAAAAGTTTGTTGCCGGAAAATGCTGCGGATAGTCCTCTTTATCAGGCGGTCGTGGGAAATAGTGATATTTGGTCCGCGATGCCTCCTAAAGAGAGCGAACGATTAACTGCCCAACAACTCGGATTCTTTAAACAATGGATTAATGCCGGAGCTCCTTGGCCGAACGATGATCGCCTGGCACAGTTACGACAGGGAAGGAATCCCTGGGGTAGTGGTAAAGAAGTGCGTGCTGTTACCTCGGGTGGCCTTAGTCAGGAGTGGACAAATCGAACCTACGAACCTGAGAATATTTGGGCATTCCAGCCTGTTTGGTTTACAGAAGTGTCGGAGAACGATGTTCACCCGGTCGATTTCTTTATCGGCCGGCGAATCCCTGAAGGTTTATTGCCGGCAGCTGAAGCGAGTCCGGAAACGTTAATTCGGAGGCTGAGTTATGCCTTGACTGGCTTGCCCCCGTTACCGCAAGAAGTAGAGGCCTTTGTATCTGATACGTCAGTAAATGCATATGAGAGATTAATTGATCACTTTCTCGCGTCAGAACGTTATGGCGAGCAATGGGGTAAACATTGGCTGGATGTCGTGCGTTACGCAGACAGTAGCGGTTTTGCCAATGACTATGAACGTCCGAATGCCTGGCGTTACCGTGATTATGTTATTCGCAGTTTTAATCAGGACAAACCATATGATCAGTTTGTCGAAGAGCAGCTGGCAGCAGATGAACTGTATCCGGAGTCACCGGAGTCTCAGCTGGGACTGGGCTTTTTGCGTATGGGACCCTGGGAACATACAGGCATGTCTGTCGGTAAGATTACCCGTCAGCAATATCTGGATGACGTTACTTCTTCAGTCGGACAGGTTTTTCTTGGTCAGGCACTGCAGTGTGCGCGTTGTCATGATCATAAGTTTGATCCCGTACCTACGCGGGATTACTATTCTATTCAGTCGGTATTTGCGACGACGCAGATGGCTGAGATTCACGTACCGTTCCAGCCGTCTGAAAACACAGCGATGTTCGATGAGGACCGTATTTACCTTACCAAACGTGAAGAAGCGATCGCGGCATTAAAAAAGACGGTCAATTATCCTCAGAAGACAGCTAATGACTTTGGCAGGAGCCGGTTAAGTGGAAAGTGGGGAAACCTTTACCGACGGGCAAGAGACCGTTACGAACCACTCGCATTAGCTGTCTACAATGGCCATACGTTGTTATCCCGTAATTCATATAATCGCTTTGATAAGCCGGCCAATATTAAAAATGGTTTGTTCGAAACGACTGCAATATTAACCGGCGGTAACATTTTTACGCCCGCTGAAAAAGTTTCCCCGGGCGTTCTTAGTGTAACAGGAGTTAGGGCTGAGATTCCACCAGCTTTGCAGGGGCGACGTAGTGCTTTTGCCCGTTGGGTTACCGAACCTTCCAATCCGCTCACAGCACGTGTAATGGTCAATCGGATTTGGGCCTATCATTTTGGACGTGGTATTGCCGGTAATCCAAATAATTTTGGGGCGACTGGTGAAAAGCCCACACATCCTGAATTGCTGGATTGGCTCGCAACAGAATTTGTCAATTCCGGTTGGTCAGTCAAGCATCTGCATAAACTTATTCTGACCTCAGCGGCTTATCGTCGAAGTAGTGAACATCCGGTTCCTCTACAGTTGGATGAATTGGATGTTGACCGTATTAGTTATGCCGTGTTTCAGACGCGTCGCTTGACATCGGAAGAGTTACGAGACTCCATGCTCATGGTAAGTGGTGAACTGGAATATGAAATGGGAGGACTGCCAGCCAGGCCGGATATGAATATTGAAGCTGCATTACAACCCCGACAGATCATGGGATCCTTTGCACCAAGTTATGTACCCAATGCTAAGCCTGAACAGCGTAACCGTCGTTCCGTTTATGTACTTAAGTTGCGGGGCTTACGCGACCCTTTTATGACGACATTTAATCAACCATCTCCGGATGAATCCTGTGAAATGCGAGATGCTTCCAATGTCACGCCGCAGGTTTTTTCCTTGTTTAACAGTGAAGAGTCTTCTGATAGGGCTTTGGCTTTTGCGCAGCGAGTCATTGCCAGTACATCTTCGGATGTAATGGCAATTCAGCAGGCTTTCCAGCTGGCTTTTGGAAGATTACCGGATCGTGAAGAACTCAAAGCCGCCAGACTGCATTGGAAACAATGCATCGCAGATCACCAAGAAATAACACCCGTAAAACGAGAGTATCCAACCCAGATCATTCGTCGTGCCAACGAAGAAAATACAGGAGAGGAATTTACATTTACTGAATTCCTGTTCGAGTATCAGGATTACCAACACGACTTACAACCACACCAGGTAGATATCCGGACCAGAGCATTTGCAGAATTGTGCCTGGTTCTGTTAAACACAAACGAGTTTGTTTACATCTATTGATTGTTTGATGAAGCCAAAGATGAAAGTTATGGAACGCCGAGAGTTTCTCTATGGAATGAGTGCCAGTCTGGGAAGTGTCGCGATGACCGCGATGTTTGCTGCGGAGAACTTACAGGCTCAGGATACTAAGCGACCAAAAACACATTTCCCTCAGGCCAAAGCTAAACACTGTATCTTTCTTTTTATGGAAGGTGGGCCCTCTCACGTTGATACATTTGATCCCAAGCCCAAATTGAAAGAATTACACGAACAGGAGTTTCAGCGTGAAGGCCCTGAACAGAGTGCGATGGCTAGCGGTAAGCGGTATTACGTTCAGTCGCCATTTGAATTCAAAAAGGCCGGCGAGTCGGGAGCGGCTATCACAACGTCGTGGCCTCATTTAATGAATGTGGTTGATGATATCTGCTTTTATCGCGGGCTACAGGTTACTTCCGTGAATCATCCGGCCGCTAATTATCATATCAATACAGGTAACCGATTTGGTGGTGACCCGGCGATTGGTTCGTGGGTAAATCTGGGATTGGGAACGGAAAATCAGGATTTACCAGGATTTGTAGTTTTGCCTGAGTTGTCTTATCCTCAGGGTGGTCCGGCTAACTGGAACAATGGCTTTTTGCCCACCGATTATCAGGGGACGGCATTTCGTGCAGAAGGTTCTCCCTTACTGGATATCGCACCACCTAAAGGTGTTACTGGCCGACAGCAACGTCGAAATCTTGATTTGCTGGCTAAGCTCAATACGAAACATCGAGATGCCCATCCGCAACATGAACAACTGGCGGCTCGGATGAAGAACTATGAGTTAGCATTTCGAATGCAAACTCAGGTACCGGACCTCGTAAATCTTGATGATGAGTCTCAGGTGATCCGGGATCTGTACGGGATTGATCAGCCGAATACAGATAATTTTGGCCGCCGCTGTTTGCTGGCAAGAAAGTTGGTCGAAAAGGGGACTCGGTTTGTTCAGGTTTATGCCAGTAGCTGGGATAGTCATGACTATATTCTGCGTGCTCACGGTTCGATGATCGACCGGGTTGATCAGCCGATTGCTGCGTTGATTACTGACTTAAAACAGCGTGGCCTATTAGATGAGACCCTTATCGTTTGGATGGGTGAATTTGGTCGAACACCAGATAACGGAATTCGCGGTGGTGGCGTTCGATACGGACGTGACCATAATCCTAACGCCATGACGGTCTGGCTGGCAGGTGGTGGTGTTAAAGCCGGACACACGATTGGAGCGACCGATGAAGTTGGCATGGAAGCTGTCGAAGTAGTCCACCCTTTACGCGATTTTCATGTCACCCTGCTGAGGCTAATGGGACTTGACGATAACAAACTGACGTACTTTCACGCCGGCCGATATAAACAACTCAGTCAATTCGGCGGTGAAGTGATTGAAGAACTCATTGCCTAAGCCAAAATATCATGCACGACTTTGGCTTGTGTGACTCGCGTATCGGTAAGTGTTTCTGAATGCCCTTGATGATGATACGTTAGTTGATTGTGATCCAGACCCAGTTGATGCAAGATGGTTGCATGTAAGTCATGTACCGTCGTTACTTTTTCGACGCTGCGATAACCTAATTCATCAGTAGCACCATAACTTAGCCCACCCTTTACGCCTCCTCCGGCTAATAGGGTCGTGCAGGCGTTGCGGTTGTGATCTCTGCCGGCTCCGTTTTGAGAGATCGGAAGACGGCCAAACTCACCGGACCAAATGACCAATGTGCTGTCTAAGAGCCCACGTTGCTTTAAGTCTTTAATAAGCGCAGCGGTTGGTTGGTCAACGATTTTACAGATTTCCTCATTTTGAGTTTTAACGTTACCGTGTGAATCCCACGGTTGCGAGTTTGGCGATGCAGGAGGAAATACCTGAATGAACCGGACACCTGATTCGACTAATCTTCGTGCCATCAGACAGCGTGTGGCATATCGTGAAAGCTCATCATCACCTTGATCCACGCCGTATAGTTTTTTGGTCTCTTCAGTCTCTTTGGATAAGTCCAGAATTTCAGGGGCGGAAAGCTGCATCCTGGCAGCCAGTTCATAGTTTTGGATACGGGCATCCAGATCCGTTTCCTCTGGATACTGAGATTGAAATTTCTTATTGAGCTTATCCAACAGCTTTAGGTTCTGAGCTTCCACTCCTGCAGGACGTTGTTGAGCTGCCTTGAGATTCAATACGGGTGTTCCCTGAGTTGCCACCTCGGTGCCACCATAGACTGCAGGCATCCATCCATTTTGCCAGAGTAACGTACCACTAGTGTTATATCCGCGTTCATCACGAAGTACGATGTAGGCCGGGAGATTCTGATTGGCAGTTCCCAGACCATAGCTTACCCAGGAACCTAGTGCCGGCCGTCCGGCAAATATTTTTCCGGTGTTAAACATTACTAATGCCTCGGTGTGATTATTATGCCCGCTGATCATTGAGCGGATTTTACAGATATCCTCGGCAACTGTGGCTATATGAGGCAAGGGGGAGGCAAAATCCATTCCATTTTCGCCATACTGCTTAAACTCAAATGGCATGCCGAGAAGTTTGTTTTGTTCACTACCAGGTTGGAATTGTTCAATGGCACCGGTGTGCTTTTGCCCATTACGCTTATTGAGTTCGGGTTTCGGATCGAAAAGGTCCATCTGACTTGGACCACCATTTTGCATCATTAGAATGACCGTCTTCACCTGAGGCGCAAAGTGCGGATCCCGTTTCTTTAGATCGTGATGATTGCCTTCAGTTGCAAGTACATCCTGTTGCAGCAGCTGTGAAAGTGCAAGGCTACCAAATCCAAGCGCGGATTGTCTAAGCATGTCACGTCGTGAATGAGGTACTAAATGAGGTACTAAATGCTGTAAGGTCTTCATCATTGATTATTGGATGTAAATGAATTCATTGGTACTAAAAACCACCTGACAAACGCTGGCTAATGCTTTCTGGTACGCCTGCTTCGTTTTGGGGTCTTCTTTGGTAAAAGCTTCGAAGTGATGCTGAAAAACGTCCGTACATGTCTTTCTTTCATCATCGGAAATCGGGCGTCCCAGTGTGTACTGAAATAATTGTTCAAGCTGTAATGCTAAATTATCGGGTGCCTGCTTCTGAATACGCCGAGCCAGTGCTTGCGCCTGGTGCCCCAGAAACTCACTGTTAAGCATCCATAGCGATTGCGATACCGAAGCAGAAGCATCACGCTGTTGGCACGCTTCGATCAGAAGTGGCTGATCAAATACCTGAAGAACTGTGGGATGATAATTTCTGCGATTGAGTAAATAGACACTTCGACGCCAGGTGGTTGCTTCGGTGATGTTGTTATATCCGGCTTCTACCACCATTCCACTTGGTAGATTGACGATATCGTCAAATCTCCCGCCCATGGTTGGATTCAAACGACCACTGGCAACCAGAACTGAATCTCGGATAGCTTCTGCTTCCATACGACGAAGATTCTGTCTCCAAAGTAATTTGTTTTGCGGGTCTATTTCAGCTGCGCGCTGAGCTTGAGCATCGGACGCGATAACAGAAGCCTGCATATATACCTGACTGGTCAGAATCTGTTTTAGGAAAGGCTTAAGCTGACGGTTATGTTCGATGAAATATGAAGCAAGGTATTCGAGTAGTTCAGGATGAGTCGGTTGCACCCCTGATTCACCAAAATTAGCGGCGGTTTCTACAATCCCCACTCCAAATAGATGCTGCCAGATCCGATTAACGCGAACACGTGCGGTTAATGCTCCGGTAGGTGTACTCCAATTGGTTAACTGCAGAGCTAATGCCAGACGACGTCCGCTTGTATCAGAGTGCCCTGGTTGCTGAGCAGTTAAGTCCGTTGGCACATCGATCACGGAAAAGACGCCGGCTTCAACTTCGGCCCCCGGTTTTTCATGCTCACCGCGACGCAGGATGTATGTTGGTCTGTCACTGCCAACATCGTAAACAGCCTGAGCCCAGCTGTTGTCTAGCGTACGATTCAATTGATTGAGTTCATTGGTCAGTACCGTCACCTGATTTTGTTTTTCCGTCGGCATAGTGGGCATCACTTGCGCCTGATTAAACGCGAACGATTCACCAAATTTTTCAGTTAGATATTTCTGCACTTCATTTCGTTTGTCTTTCTCAATTTTCTGAGCTGACAGTACATCCTCTCGAATTACGTCCGGGATTTCCATCAGCGTCCTGTTAAGTAGCTCCTGTCGACCTACCTCGACAATAGCATCAATCTCAGATTGAAACGCTGTCTTTTCCTTTTCAATCGCAGCGATTTCAGAATCACTGAGCAGCATAATTTCCCGATTTGCGGGCTTGAGCCAGTCCCGTGGTTGCCAGGCGGTAGTGAAATTTGCTGTGAATCGATAGTAGTCCCGTTGAGAAATAGGCTCGAACTTGTGATCGTGACACTTACAGCATTGCATGGTCAGCCCTAGCAGGTTTTGAGCAACTGATTCGGCAGTACGATGAAGTACATAATAGCGAATGCTGAGAATATTGAGTTCATCCTGATCTGTGTCATCCGGAGCACAACGAAGCATGGTCGTGGCTATTAAATGGTCTTTGATCGACTGGTCAAAAACTTTGGCATTACGCCAGTCCACTAATTCGTCACCGGCAAGTTGTTCTTTGAGAAATGTGTCGTAAGGTTTGTCAGTATTGAATGACTGGATGACGTAATCACGGTACCGCCACTTACCTTTCGCAGGTTTAACAATGGCCTGATCATTGTCCAGCGAGTTGGTGTCACTGTAGCCAACACCATCAAGCCAGTGCCGTCCCCAACGTTCTCCAAAATGTTGGCTTGCCATCAGACGGTCCAGTAAATCAGGCCATGCATTCTGGCCCGTATCTTGCACAAACTGTTGAATTTCCTTGGGTGTTGGAGGAAGTCCGGTGAGATCAAGAGACGCTCTGCGAATGAGTGTTAATTTACTTGCTGTATTTGAAAACGTCAGACTTCGACTTTGCAGACGGGCTGCGATCAGACTATCGATATCGGTTCGAGTACCATGCATCGCTGTGTTCGGAGGAATCTTCGGTCGTTGCAGTTGTTGGAATGCCCAATGGTCACTTTGGGTATCCTGCTTGAGGGTGGAAAGATCTATAGCCATTTCAGCCTGGGCACCGCTGTCAATCCAATGACGCAATAACTCAAGTTCTCGGGTCGATAGTGGCTCACTGTAATCGGCAGGTGGCATTTCACCTGAAGCAGTGATGTGGAAAAGAAAACTTTTCTGAGCATTTCCGGGTGCGATAATAGAACCACTGGTACCTCCTCGATAAAGGTCGATTAGACTATCGAGTTTGAGACCACCCATTGGATTATCTCCACTATGACAATCCACACATTTATTTACCAACAAGGGCTGAATATCGGTTTCGAAAATTGATTGTTTTTTAATTTCAGTCTGGTAATTAAACTCATCCCCGAATTTCTGATTTAAGTATTCACCGACCTTAAACTGCTCATCTTTGTTGAGTACGCGATTAAAGATGAGTATCTCAAACAAATCTCCATTAAAGAAATGGGACGGGTCTTTTGTCAGCGAGTGTTGCCCGATGGTTAGTTGTGCGCCTCCGACAAATCCCAGAAACCCCACATCCCCCAGATATCTACCGTGCCCAACGGACTTTCCATTTTCATAAAGTGCCCAGCGTTGGTTTCCGGCAAAGACAGCTTCCATGACTTGAGGTAGTCCGTTCCAGGCTCGTTGGGTTGAAGCAGCTTCTGCTCCGGCAACAACTCCTAGTCGTAGCCTACCTTTACTATCTGGATTGAGCGAGTAATCTTCGTAGCCAACCCAGAATCCCTTCCGTTTATTAGTGTATTTTTGTTCACTTTCAACGGAGGCGATATCGATGATCCGGGGGCTGCCGCTTTGTTGCAGGTCTGCACGCATTTGGATGAAGATTTGAAATTTTTGTTCACCGGAAAGGAAGCCGTTGAGTTTCTCCAGTGAAAGAGATGAATTTGCGAACCTTACAGCTGTTTTGCCATGTGATTCTGTTAACTGTGGCTGTAGATCTTTCTCAGATTGCGTGAGATGGTTTTCTAGTCCGCTGCGATCCGGCCAGCGAAGAACGCGACCCTCGTTCAATTCTGTCTGGTCTGCATTGAGCCAAAGCACCAGACCGTCTGTGGAAAAAGGTAGAGCAACAGCCGGATTGTCAGCTTGCACGGCTGGCGACGAAAGAATCAGAATAAAAGCTATTAGTAATCGAATCATCACAATTCATCGTAATAATGCCACCTGTTATTTCCGTTCATTATATGGAATGATCAAAGCGGATTCGAGAATTGAATTGAGATTGCTTAAGGACGAGGGTGAATCAACAGGATATGATTTTCCAATTCATCTGGATTGTTTTCAGTGGCTGGAATCTTTTCGGAAAGGTGTTCAGTCAGTTGAGAAACACCGGTTAGCAGACTCTCAGTAATATTTTTCTTTTTGATCTGAGTAATCATTGCTGTGCAGATTACATTTAGTGTTTCCTGCTCCAATGCGGTCATGGCTAACTGGTCACAAACAATAGAAGCCCGCCGTTCCGCTACGCTTATATAAAGTAAAACCGCTCCTGCACTGCGAGGGGATGCAAGAATTGCATTGGAAAGGACGATCTGTGCCGAGCGTTGTATTTCTTCATCGATTTCTTTCTGCGATACCACGAAAGTTCGCAGAGACTTGGATAAACTTGCCAGTATTGTTCCGGTTAGAAACCCCCCGGTCAAAAGTCCCGTTTGTACGAGCAGACTTAAATCGGCCGGAGCACTCCATAGTCCTTCGTTATCTATGGTTTGGGCTACTAAATGCCCTCCCGCTAAAGCTAACAAGGCTCCAATTAAACCAAAGATTGATTCGGCTCGGTCGTATCGGCCTGATTCAGTTGCAACTGCACAAACGATTTCCGCTCCGGTTTTGGTTTCTGCTTCCCGGATCGAGTTTTCGATCGACGCGATCTGCTCTTCTCTAATTAAATTTTTCGCATTCATGCTTGAAACTACTCTCTGAACAACAGATTACCAACTTCCGGAGGCGCCACCGCCACCGCTTGAGCCGCCACTATAGCCACCCCCACTGAAACTGCCCCCACTGTAACTACCTCCACCTCCACAAAAAATGGGTAATACAATTATGACGAAAAGAAATAACGGTGGAAAAATTCCTAAAATGATTAAAAGGCTACTGCAGATAATCGTTATTTTTTTGAAGAAGCCAGACTCTAATTTGCAACCCATCACAATGCCTGTGATACCTAATAAAATTGCGATAATTCGGATCGGCCAGCTTACAAGATCGTTGTTTTTTACAGCACGATAGACATTCGTGATCACAGAGTTGCTACTTTTGGGAGTAGGGATACTTTGAATGTTTCCTTTGACACCGGTTTTGGCCAACTCTAGTAAGCTCTCAACCCCCTTTGTTATTCCCAAAGAATAGTTCCCATTTTTGAAATGCGGGATCATTACCTTATCCATAATGGTCTGACAATGGTTGTCGAATCTTCGCCCCCAGTCTTCGCCTAATTCAATACGTCCTGTTCGATCACCGACAGATATTAATAATAAAATCCCCTGATTTTTGTTGTCGATCTGCTCTGTTCCAATTTCCCATTTATTAAACCACTGCTTTGCAAACGGCTGTATGTTTGCGTCGTAATAACCGTAGGATGCCATGCGGGTGATTACAACAACAATGATGGGAGTATCGTGTTCTTCAAAGGCAAGCTTTTGAGCAAAGCCGATATGGTTGATGTCCCGTTCCATATCAATAACGCCGGCATAGTCCTGAGTAAAGTCCCCATGACCATTCTGCGCCGGTGCTTCGGGAATTCTAAGTTCGGCATTTACATTCGGGTTGAATAACAATAACCATGCAAAACAGATAAATGGTTTCGATATGTATTTGGCATTCATCATTAATCTTCTACCAACTGCCTGTGGCTCCACCGCCTCCACTCGATCCACCGCTGAAGCCGCCACCGCTGAAGCCGCCACCGCCGCCTCCGAAACCTCCAATGCCCCCGTCCATATGCCCGATTCCATATCCTTCGGACCTGCCGAGATTCGTATAGAAGTTCAATATGAATCTTACCCACCAGGACCAGCTGGTTATATTGCTTTTGAATCGAATCCATCTCGCTTTTGGGGATTCAGATTTTGAACGCTCGTCAGATCCTTTGATAACGCGATAACATTTATAAAGTAAGGAGCAGGGTATGACTACGCAAATGAATAAAGGACCAAATGTAAGTGGCTTCCATAGGATGCCAATCACGAATCCACCGACAATCATAGTGAGAATAAACGTACCTAGATTCTCTTTCTTACGCCATGCCAGAGCTATTGACATAACAACGATAGCCACACCGATCAAACCGAACATCAGAATGGCCGGGTTGATGGGCCAGAAGGAAGGTGGATTGCCGGATGTACCGATTTTAGTCATTTCCAGAATTTTCTCTGTACCCTTTCTCAAACCGGTGGCATAGTCATTAACTTTAAAGTACGGAATCATGCCATGGTTCATAATTTTTTGACAATGGTCGTCAAATGTTTTGCCCCAGTCAGACCCCAGTTCGATTCGACATAGTCTCTCTTTTTTGACAAGTAGGATTAGTATTCCCTGATTCTTGCCGTCGATATTTTTAGTTCCAATTTGCCAGCGGTTAAACCAATCCGTAGCCAGATATTCAAAATCGTCACGGTGGTATCCGAAGGGATGTATCGTTTCGAGAGTCACTATGAGAATGGGTGTTGAGTGATCAACAAATGCTTCCTTTTGCAGATCCGCTATTTTGTCAAATTCCCGCTGCTCATTAACGAAAACAGCAGCGTAGTCCTGAGTGAAATATCCTACTCCGTTTTGTGCTGGTACAGGAGGAATTCTTTGCCCCGGACTTTCAGCGATCATTAATCCAAGCTGGATTATAAAGCACAGTGTCAGCAATATTATTTTTTTAGTAAGCGAGAGCATACAGTACTCTACGGAGTAAATTTGATTTTGGTGGCGGAGGACAGGAATCTTCCCTCATCTTCTCACATGCAGGTGCTAAAACAATGCAGAGAGGGGCGCTAAATATTTCACTATTGTGACGAAAACAGGAAGAATTCACAAAGAGGTTTAATTCAAAGTGGAGGGATGAATCAACCCTGTGAAGACATCTGTATAGTTACAATATAAAATGCTCCGATATAATAAGGACAGCTTACGTTTTCCAATCAATGGTGCAGGTTAAGTGCTCTCTATATTTGATTCAAAACAACCGGTAAATCGTCGTGCCATGCTACAGGTTGGTGGTCTGAGTCTGGCTGGTGTTGCGGGATTGGATTTGAGTCAACTTCTGGCCGCTCGCGCAGAAATGAATCATTTTACGACGGGGAAATCGGTGATTTTTCTGTTGCAACATGGTGGTCCGAGTCAGCATGAAACATTCGATCCAAAGATGGATGTGGATGAAGCGATTAGAACCGTTGGCGGTGTGATTCAAACTAAGATTCCCGGGGTACATTTTGGAAGCACGTTTTCACGTTTGGCCGGTCTGGCTGATAAGCTTGCAATTGTTCGTTCCTATGTTGGTGGCAATAGTGGCCATGGAATTCGCCCGATTGTGAGTAACGCAACACTCGGGGCAAATCTCGGCTCGGTTTACTCCCGGTTGGTTGGCACAAATCATTCGAAAACAGGAATTCCGACAAATATTGCGATTGATCCAACGGCAGTGGAACCGGAAGACAACGGGCCGGATGTAAGATTTGGAACCTTTGTACAGACGGGTGAGTTGGAAAAGATGTATGAGCCGTTCGTACCGGGCGGTGGTTCCAATATTCAAAAGAATATGCAGTTGGCTTTACCCCTTTCTCGATTTGATGATCGTAAAGATCTTCTCCAATCGCTCGACGCGTTAAAGAGTGATATTGATAGTACAGGAGTACTCGAAGGAGTCGGTAAGTTTCGCGAACAAGCCTATGATATGCTGATTCGCGGAGTGGCAGAAGCCTTTGATGTGACAAAAGAAGATCCTGCGACTTTGGCGAGTTACGATACGGCGCACTATATCAGTGATACCAGGTATGTCGATAAAAAGAATGGACAGAATCAGCGGCATTGGTATCAAACAAATGCCAGAACACTCGGACGATTATTACTTCTTGCCCGGCGTTTATGTGAAGCCGGAGCGGGGTTTGTTACTGTCACAACACAATTTGTTTGGGATATGCATGCTGATGGAAATAATCTGGGTGTGGGCCGGGGGATGGAAGCAGTTGGTAATCCCTACGATCATGCGGTATCGGCATTCATTGAAGATTGTGAAACGCGCGGCTTAAGTGATGATATTATGCTTGTCAGCGCTGGTGAAATGGGGCGGACACCTCGGATTAATAAAAATGGCGGACGTGATCACTGGGGCCGACTAACCCCGCTGATGATTTATGGAGGCGGAGTTACACACGGTCAGGTTATTGGGCAGTCAGCCAAAGACGGAGGCGAGCCAATTACCTCGGCCTGGAAAAATGAGAATCTCGTAGCCACGATGCTTCACAATCTGTTTGATATTGGTGAATTGCGACTGGAATCCGGATTGCCCGTCGAGCTTGTTAGGTTTGCCACTACCGGAACGCCGATTGCCGGCTTAACGGTTTAAGATTTATTCACCAACAGATTCTTTTTTTGGATCCAATTCACCACAAAGCTGTAGAGCACGCAGTGGATAAAAAGTCCCACTGTAGGTGATGTACTGTTGCCCATTGCCATTAAGCGAGCGTGTCCACCAGCGTCCCGATTCGCGCTGATTGGATTTAATCCATTTAATCCCGGCCTGAACAGCAGAATGTTCGGTGGCAACCCCCGCTTCCCGAAGGAGCATGATAGCCAACCCGGTTTGGTGACCATCGCTAGGTGTTCCTTCCTGCTCGACTTCCGAGCTTATTAAAGCTTGACGGGCTCCGCCCCCCCATTTTTCCGGAGTTGCAAAGGTTCTCATAGACCACCCCCCATCATCCTGTTGGTGGGAAAGAATCATTTGAATCGTATCGTTTTTGACCTTCTCAGTAATTAAACCTTCCCATTTAAGCGAGGCCCATAGCAATAAGATGCGTCCATAGTCATGTGGTGACTTAGTTGTTTGCAAATAGTTCTTTAGAGTATCGACCTGCTTTTTTTGTTCTTCGGTAACTTGTTCTAAGTAACCGGGAGCTAGGGCAAGAGCCATCGCGGCTATCGTCGCACCGTGATATGCGCTCGATTCAAAAGGAGGCCAGCAGTCCAGATTACTGTAACTGCCGTCTTCTGATTGTGCTTTCAGCATTAGATCAAGAGTTTCTTTTGTTTCCACAGTTAACTTACCTTGAGCAGCATCGTAAGCCGCAAGACCGTTGGCAATGTACGCCAGTTGCGTCGGCTGCAGTCCCTCTTTTAATGAAGCTACAGGCGTTGTCTTCAGGTAAGCAGATTCACTCTGGAAGAATTTACGTTGGATTTCAATTTGATTACTAAACACTTTTCCAAAAGATGGCGCCATTTGCATGAACGTACCGTTGGTATGACAAGATACACATTTTCGTTCTTCCATCCAGGCCTGACTTCCTTTAGCCAGATAGTTTTGGGCAGCAGAAATTGAGAAAGATTTCCGCAAAGGTTCCTCAGCGGTGGCAGCCACAATCTTAATTGCACCAGCTTCATACTGTGGCTTTTGGGCCACTGCATTGGTAGTCATAACGAACGCCAAAAAGAGCGGTATAAAAAATAGCGGGGAAAGCAATATTTTCATTTATGAGAACCTAAAGTTAAGGTGAAATTATCATCACTCTTATTCTAACAGATCATATTGAACCACTTCACATTCGATTTCATATTTTGGATTTGTAGCTAAATTAGTCCATCCATAGAGATACTGGCTATACCATGCTTGCGTATTCTTTCAGCGGCATTCAAAATGAATTCTCTTAAACTAATTAAATCTGAAATCCGAAAGTGAATGACGGTGAAAAACACTCTTCTTCTGAAAACTTTGTTTTTTGTTCTGCTAACGAGCAGTCTTTTAGCAGCGGAAAAACGACCCAATATTGTCTTTATTTTCACAGACGATCATGCTCCGCACGCAATTGGCGCTTATGACGGTTGGTTAAAGGAAGTGAATCCGACACCTAATATTGACCAGCTTGCCGCTCAGGGAATGCTCTTTAAAAATAGCTTTTGTACGAATTCAATTTGCGGGCCAAGTCGTGCTGTTATTCAGACCGGAAAGCATAGTCATAAGAACGGATTTCGAAATAATGGTGACAAGTTCAACTGGGCTCAACAGACATTTCCTAAATTATTGCAGGCTGTCGGTTATGAAACGGCCATCTTTGGAAAGTCTCACCTTGCAGGAAAACCTCAGGGATACGACAAATGGGTTGTTCTCCCCGGACAAGGCCTTTATTACAACCCTGACTTTATTACCCCCGAAGGTAAGATCACGATTCAAGGGTACTGTACAGATATCGTGACGGACATGGGTGTTGAGTATCTTAAGCAAGACCGGGACAAGGACAAACCATTTTTATTAATGGTCCAACACAAAGCGCCTCACCGTTGCTGGATGCCTGCTCCGCGCCACCTTAATTTATACGATGATATTTCGATTCCGGAACCGGCCACACTATTCGATGACTATAAAGATAACGCTCCGCCAGCTCGTTATCAGGAATTGGAAATCGATCGTCATATGGATCCACACTATGATCTGTTTCTCGATTTGATACCGAACGAGCAACCTGAAGCTATTCAAAAACGTCAGGATCGCAGTGCCTGGGTCAATTTGAAACGGTTCACTCCAGAGCAATTGAAGATCTGGCGGGATGCATGGGAGCCAAAAGATAAAGCATTTCATGAAGCAAATCTAACTGGTGATGATCTCGTTCGATGGAAGTTCCAGCGGTATGCCAAGAACTATCTGCGTTGCGTTAAAGGCGTGGATGAAAGTGTCGGCCGAATCATGGATACATTGAAGCAGGAAGGGCTGGCTGAAAATACCGTGGTTGTTTATTGTTCGGATCAGGGATTTTATGTTGGTGATCACGGATGGTATGACAAACGCTGGATGTACGACGAGTCAATGAAGATGCCCTTTGTTATCAAGTGGCCGGATGTTATTAAACCAGGATCCGTTGATGAGCACCTGATTCAGAATATCGATTATGCAGCGACCTTCCTTGAAATGGCCGGTGCTGATATCCCGGAAGATATTCAGGGCGAATCGTTGGTACCACTGCTAACAGGCAAAGCGGATGCTGACTGGCGGACATCGCTTTATTATCATTATTATGAGTTTCCCAGTGTTCATATGGTGCCGCGGCATTATGGAATTCGTACAGAGCGTTTTAAGCTGATGCACTTCTATGAATTTGGTGAAGAATGGGAGTTCTATGATCTGGAGAAAGACCCTGATGAGCTGAAGAACCTTTATGGAAAATCACGCTATGCCAAACTCATTGAACTTCATAAAGCCGAACTTAAGCAGCTGCAGGAGCAGTATGGTGAAGATAGTGATATTTCCGAAAAGCCTTTGGAATGGCAGATGAACCAGCGTAAAGGTTGGGTCAAGAAGTGATTCACAAAATATTGTTTTTACTGGCAGTGTTTGTGCCGACTGCGGTATTAGCTCAGCAACGACCTACGCCTAAGGGATTTAGCTGGGTAAGTCCCGGTTCTGAGAAACTGGTAGCTTCACTGTCAAACAAACTACGGCATCGGACATTTAAGAGTCCATCGATGCAAATTAATGTCGGCTATTATATTTATTTACCACCGGGATATTATCAGCCGGGGAATAAAGATCGTCGCTACCCTGTTGTCTACAACCTCCATGGCGGCCGTCCGGGAGGCGAATACAAGATGGTGACCATTCACCGTTTTGTCGATGCAGCTATTCGAGCCGGAAAGATAGATCCTGTGATCTACGTATTTCCTAATGGCGGACCGATGAGCTGGTATAACTATCAGCAGTTCATCAATGGACAAGGGGAAGATGTTTTTGTCAAAGAGACCATTCCTCATATTGATCAGCAGTTCAGAACAATTGCCCGACGTGAAGGTCGTGGGTTACAGGGGTACTCACAGGGAGGCCGCGGTACAACTCGGATTATGTTCAAACATCCCGAGCTCTTTGGATCGGTTGCGCCAGGCGGATCAGGCTATGCGACTGAAAAACGAATTCAGCAGAGTGAGGGAGTTGAATCTGAGCAGGTGAAATTTATTCCGGGATATAATACCTGGGACTTGGCAAAGCGATATGCAGATCGTAAAGATGCGCCACCACTAAGACCATTAATCTGGGTTGGTAGCCATGAAGAGAACTACCAGTCCAATCTGGAATTCATGGATTATCTGGATGAATTAAAAATTCCTTATCAAAAGCTGATTGCTCCCGGAATCGAGCATAATGCCCGCCAAATCTATGAAATCCGTGGTGAGCAGATTCTTAAATATCATGATGCCAATTTCAAACGCATCATAAAAAAATAGTTTTACCAATTGAATTGAATTGCCTTTGATCGGATTGGCACGCTCTCAGGGTGATTTTTCGCGCCTAATTTTTTTTGATATTGCATCTTAATAGATGGGGATTCAGGATTTTGCTTTTCCTCTGCCTTAAGGCTCATGCAATTTATTTAACAAAGGGGAACAGCATGTTGCGTACACTTTTATTTGGTGCAGTTGTTGGAGTCGCAATTATGTTGAGTGGGTGTCAGTCTGAAGACCAGCGTGAGACCGCACAGCAACAACGTGAAGCGGAAGCCGAGCAAACGCTCGAAGATTTATTTGGTGAGTTGGCTGAAGCATTGGAAGAAGCTTCCCCGTCTGAGATGTCACCGATTGGCAAAGTGGTTCGAAAAGCTCAGAAATTAAGTAATACCGCATTTAACGAAGTACAATCTGGAGAAAAAAATGCTTACAAAAAGTATGCCGATGCTTGTAATATGATCATGGAGTTGGTGGAAAAGCATGAGAAAACTGAGCTCATCCCGTATGCAAATGCGATTTATGTCATTTTGTATAACGGGGCTTGTGCTTACAGCATCAATAACGATGTTGAAAAGGCACTTAGCACTTTCAAGTTAGCAGTGGAATACGGATGGGATGACGTTGATCATACAATGAGTGATCCGGACTTAGTGAATTTAAGGGCTACGGGGGGGTTTAAGGAATTTATTATCGAAATGGAGACGATTGCCGAACGCATAGCTGCTGAGAATTTACCCGCTGAAGAGTCTTTCCCGTTTGACTTCAGTTTAACCAGCATCAACGATAAGCCACTGAGTCTGGCAGATTATAAGGGGAAGGTTGTGATTGTCGACTTCTGGGGAACCTGGTGCCCACCTTGCCGAGCTGAAATACCGAGTTTTATTAAACTCCAGGAAGAATTTGGTGAGCAGGGTTTCCAGATGATTGGATTGAATTATGAAGGCGGATCGGCGATTTCGGACAAGGAGAAGGTAAAGAACTACGTCTCTAGTGAAGGAATCAATTACCCCTGTGCTTTGGGGGACGATGCAACTCAGCAGCAGGTTCCTGATTTTAATGCTTATCCAACTACTTTGTTTATCGATAAGAAAGGCAAGGTGCGATACCGTTTAGTGGGCCTGCATTCCTATAAAGATCTATCGGCAATCGTCAGAAAACTACTGACTGAGTAGAGGAAAAAGAAAATAAGATTGTCTCCCACAGAGAGTGATGCAGTCGTTATTATTATGAACAACTAAGCATCAAATATTGCTTGCCTGTAATTGAAGCAATTGTGGGAAGCGTCAGCAACGGGATATATTTTATTGTCAACTCAGTTTTCTAAAACAATTCGCGGCCTACTTTTATGTTTGCTGCTCGTAGGTGGTGTTTCTGTTTACAACGCGTATCAGCAAGCCCGGCAAGCACAGATTCTAGCGGATTATAGAGATGCCACGGTTCACGAATCGAAAGCTGCGATTCAGCAAACGCTACAGAAACATGGACTGGTTCGTCTCAAGGGTGTGATTCACACAGCATTATCGGACGAGCAGCCGGTAGAGGAGATCGAACAGCAATGTTTTCCGGTAAATGTTGACACGGTACTGGAATCTGAACAGGCAAAAGTTGAAGTTGTAGATCTACATCACTGCCGTACGTTATCTAAAGATTCGGATTGTCGCGCTGGTGGTCAGATTGTCATTTCACCAGCTAATGCTCAGATGGAAGCCATCTATATCAGCTTTAATTTGCTGGATCCGGGGCAGGGGGATTTCACGATTACGATTCCTGCAAAGCAAAGCTTGCAACTTGAACTGCAACATCTGTTCGAGCAACTGGTGGATGAGCCCCGCTTAGCTGATCGTGAGCAGTTAAATGAGGTATTGTTTGATTTATTTATGAATGCTCAGACGAATACCTTAGACAAAAAAAATGGTCAGCAGTTTTTAAGAATATTGCTGAGTGCTGTCAATCACCACCTGGTCTCGGCCAACGTCTTCAATTAATGAAAAAATTATTATCCTGCGATTAGGCAATAATTTCCTGAACGACATTTCCGGCGACATCTGTCAGGCGGAAGTCACGACCATTGAGGTGATAGGTGAGCTTCTGATGATCGAGTCCGCATAGGTGCAGCATGGTTGCATGCAGGTCATTGACGCTGATGCGGTTTTCAACTGCTTCATTCCCTATTTCATTCGTGGAACCGTAGTGCATACCACCTTTGACTCCGCCGCCTGCCATCCAGTAAGTCATGGCATGGGGATTATGATCACGTCCGGTTCCACCTTTCTGGACGATTGATAATCGACCAAATTCGCCACCCCAAACAATAAGCGTGCTGTCTAGCAGACCACGCTGAGCGAGGTCTTCCAGAAGGGCTGCAATCGGTCGATCCGTTTCTCCAGCAAACTGCCCATGGTTCTTGGAAATCGAATTGTGGCCATCCCAGCTACGGGCATTTTCATTACCGCCGCTGTAGATCTGTATAAAACGAACACCTCTTTCAACCATCCTTCGGGCAACCAGACACTGCTTGGCAAAGTGATCGCATTCTTTTATCCCCACGCCGTAGAGGTCATGAATTTCCTGAGTTTCGTTACCGATGTCCAGCGCTTCGGGAGCTGCTTGCTGCATTCGATATGCCAGTTCAAAGCTGTTAATTCGTGTCTCAAGGTCAGATTCATCCGGTCGCGTTATGGCGTGGTCTTCGTTAAGTGACTTTAATGCGTCCAGCAAAGCCCGCTGTTGATTGATATTCTTTTTACCCTGCAGTTTCAGGTTGTCGATAGGATCACCCTGTGGCTTTAGCCAGGTGCCTTGATAAACGCTGGGTAAGAAACCGGCGCCCCAATTTTGCGCATACCCTTTAGGCAGACCGCGGTTAAGCGGATCCGACATTGTTACGAACGATGGTAGATTCTGGTTTTCTGTTCCAAGACCGTAGGTTACCCAGGAACCCACACTGGGGAATCCCATACGTTTCATTCCGGTGTTGATCATAAATAGTGCCGGGCTGTGATTGTTGGATTCGGTATAGCAGGAATGAAGAAATGCCATCTTATCCACATGCTTGGCGATGTTAGGGAAGATTTCGGATACCCAGGTTCCGCTTTCACCATGCTGAGAAAACTGAAATGGTGACTTCATAATGGGACCAACGTTGCCGGTGAAAAATCCGGTGTTTTTGTCGAACCCTTCTAATTCCTGACCGTCATATTTTTCCAATTCAGGCTTATAATCCCAGGTATCAACCTGACTTGGTCCGCCATTCATAAATAGCCAAATAACGCTCTTGGCTTTAGCCGTGAAGTGCTGTTCTTTTGCCGCTAATGGACTCTTTGCCGCTTCGGCCTCCTGCTCGGCTAAAAGTGCATGCAATGCCAGTGATCCCATGCCGCCACCGCAGATTCGAAGTAATTCTCGACGAGTATAAAAATTAGTCATAGTTTTCATATAGGCTGAGTATTAGTAGACATAGCAGAATTCATTTAGGCAAAGCATAAGCTGAATCAGGTCAGCGGTTGCTTGAATTTTGGCATCCGCAACGCCCGATTCTTCATAGGATACCGCTTGTGATGCCAAAAACCTTGCAGCTTTCTGTTTTTCATTTTGGTTAGGACTTCGCGACAGCGAGCGTCGATAGAACAGGTCTATCAACGCTATGTCTTCCATATTTTCCTGCAGCAGTTCTGCGGCACTATCTTCGCAGCATTGTCGCAAATGCGGATTGTTCAACAGCAGTAATGCCTGTGGAGCCACGGTTGTGGTGGGGCGTTGTCCCTGACTGACAAGCGGTTCCGGAACATCGAATACCTGTAACATCGGCACGAGCTTACTTCGCTTGACGGTAAAATAGATGCTTCGCCGCCTCATTGATTCATCAAGAGTACCTTTACCGAACATCGTTTCGTCCAATTGTCCGGTGGCCTGCAGGATTGAATCCCGAATTGCTTCAGCCTCCAGTCTCCGTGGACTGAACCGCCAGACGTATAAATTATCGGGGTCGGCCTGTGCATTTTCTTGATGGTATGCCGACGACTGTTGATATGTATAGCTTGATAAAATTAGTGAGTGGATGTGTTTCAGGCTCCAGTCATTTGCGATTAGTTCCAACGCTAACCAGTCCAGCAGGCCGGGGTGGGTAGGGGGCTGACCCTGAATACCAAAGTCATTTGTGGAACTTACGATTCCACGCCCGAAGTGATGGTGCCATAATCGATTGACGATGACTCTAGCCAGCAGGTGACCAGCACCTGCTTGAGTATCGACCATCCAGTTTGCTAATGCTGTGCGGCGAAAAGAGGTGGTCACATCGTCCGGAGGAGTTTGTTGCCATTTTTCAATTGAATCTTCGGCAGGCATCAGAACCTGCAGGAATCCCTGGGATGCTTTCCCCATTTTCTGGTTAACATCACCTCGCTTGAGAAAATAAAAGTCTTCAAAGAAGTCCTTGCCCTGCGAGTGGTGACGAATAGGTTTGACACCTTCGCTGACAATCATCACGGTCTCCCCCTGCGGTTTGGGGACATTCTCCATATGTTCAGCGGCCTGAGCAGTCAGTTCTTTCCATTTATTATCCGTAGTTCGGTACCACTTCACGGCCTGTTTGATTTCTTCTTCGGTTCTGCTAGCGGCGGGCTTCTGTAGAATTCCACTGACTTCTTCTGAGATCGTATTGGAAAGCAGAGGCAGTGTAGGATCCTCAGAAACGGAGATTCGGAAGCGTCCTATGATGTGCTTCGTATTGCCTTTAAAGGAAATGGTGATACGCAATCGATGTCCGGAAGGGTCCTCCATCGGTTCGGCCAGCGTCAGAATGGCAGCGTGATCTTTACCGAATTGAGGGTCGACTGCCCAACCCGTGTCCGGTTTGCCATCAATCACGGTTCGCACGTGCAGTCCACCATCATTTTGATTAAAGGTGGATCGTGCTTCGGTGAATTTAACTTCTTTCAGATTGTTCGCCGTCTTTAGAGGCGCAGCACCGATTGAAATACCCGTTAGCTGGAAGTTACCGTTGGATGCCAGACCCGGCCCGCCGGCTTTGAGAGCAGGGTCTGCAAATGCTTCAAGTCGCAATGCTTTTACGCTTGGAAGATGGGTATGGAATTCAAAGGTGAATGCATCCTGATTGGCCACTGACCAGGGTTCAATCTTAAATGAGTCATCGGCCTGGCGATTAATTACGGAACTTGCTTCTGCCTGCACATCGAAGAATTTCATTGTGTACCATTCAGGAAGTTTCTTTTCCGGGTTTGCTTCGTCCCAGATAATGAACGCATTACGTAACGTCGTGTTCTCATATTGAGCAATTGCATCGAGATATGGTTGATGTTGTTTTTCAAACTCAGCCTGTTTTTGATCGTACTCCGACTTATTGAGTAAGATTTCCTGATTTGACCTGATCGCGGTTGTAAATGTGGAAGTGAAGCGGTGGTAATCAGCCGTAGGAATCGGATCGAACTTGTGATCATGGCATCGTGCACAGCCAATGGTCATCGCCAGCATCGCTGTACCGGTGGTGGCAGCCATATCATCTAAAGCGTCATAACGTGAGGGTTCGACTTCGTTGGCTGTAATTTGTGTTGGGAAAACACCTGCTCCCAAAAATCCGGTAGCCATCATGGCCAGCGGATTTTTGGGAGCGATCTCATCACCGGCAAGTTGCCAACGCGTAAAATCCGTATATGGCAGATCCTGATTCAGAGCTTTAATAACGAAGTCACGATAGTGAAATGCGAATGGGCGGTCGTAGTCATGTTCAAAGCCATGGCTTTCGGCAAATCGAGCTACATCGAGCCAGTGTCTGGCCCAACGCTCGCCATAGTGGCGACTTTCCAGTACATATTTAATAGTGGCTTCCAGCATTTCATCTTTGGGTAGCGACATCAGTGCCTGCAATTGATTTGCCGTTGGTGGCATACCCAGAGTATCCAGAAAGATTCGGCGGATGAGTGTTGGTATCTTGGCTTTACTTGCAAATTGCAGTTTTTGACGATCCATCGCGCCGGCAATATAGTGATCAATCGGGTTTTGCGCAGCCGGGTGCAGGTCAGAACGAATTGTTACCGCGCGTAAAGGCTGGAAGGCCCAGTAGTCTTTTTGAGACTGGTTAATTCGTCGTCTGGTCCAGGCGTCTTCAGCTTCCTCGGTATCGATTAATGGGCGGTCATAGGCTGCGCCTAAGTCAGCCCATTCAAGTATTGATGTGATTAAAGCCTCACTCAGTTTGCCGCTGTTTTGCGGCATGACAGGCTCGACGCGGTGATGGAGCATGTCGGCAAGGTAACTTTCATGTGCCTTACCGATTTCAACCGTTTCACCACTGATCCCGCCCCGAAGAAAAGACTCCCGTGTTGTCAGATTAAAATCACCCTCGGTTTCATCACCGCCGTGGCACTTTAAACAATGTGCAGTGAGGGCATGTCTGACGGTCGATTTGAACAGCTTTTGACTTTTTGCCATGCGAGCTGCATGAGCAGGGTCAACCGGCTTTTGTTCGGCTTCCTGTTGACCAAAGGAAATATTTGGCAACAGTAGAACCAGAAAACAAATGACAAAACGATTTTTCATAACTAACTTGGACACTCAACCTGAATCAAAAAGCAACGGCGAAAAAGCTGAGTAGCGATTACTTGCGTTTCCGCTTGACCGCTGGAAGTTGATAACCAGTTGTATTTAGCCGGATACGATAGAGATCAGCACCGGCAGTAATATACAAAAGATTTGCATCTTTTCCTCTGCCAAAACCAACATTAGTGGGTGTCGGAGTTTCAATAAATCCTAATTCTTTTCCTGCGGGTGAGTAGAACGCGATACCGGGACGCTTTTCGGATCGTTCTGCTACCACCAGATTACCGGCTGAATCAACAATAAGACCGTCCGGACCATCTTCAGGAGAATAGTCGACCAGAGTCTCGCGGTAAGTTGCGTTTCCATCTTTATCAAGATCGTAGGCCATTAGAGCCATATGACCTTTCCGCAGTGGTGCTGCTATTGCCACAGGACCTTTTGCATCTTCAGCAGTACCGAGTCGTTCAAAGCCCGTAGCACCGTTAGCGTTACTGACGACATATAAAGTCTTCTGATCCGGTGAAACACAAACTCCGTTAGGTTTTCCGGCATCAGAGATAATTCGTGTAATGCTACCATCAGGATCGACACGATATACACCCATGACTGGTTGGTCGATGGTTTCGTGCCCCAGATAGCGAGGATCACTGAAATAGAGACGTCCCTTAAGATCGATCGTAACATCATTAGGAGAATTGAGTTTACGCCCTTCGAACATGCCGGCCACAATATAGCTGAGACCTGTTTTCATATCAGTTCTTGTGACACGGCGCCCGCCATAGTCTGCGCCTTCACATACGATCATGTCACCCTGAGCATCGAATTTGATTCCGTTAGACATACCACTTGGTGAACGAAAAATGGAAGTTTTGCCTGTTGTTGGATCAAATCGCCAGATGTGACCCGCGTGAATCTGTCCATTTTCCAGAGTGGACTGATGCGAAAACGTAATGTCACTGAAATAGACTTGCCCATCCGGAGCAACAGCGACTCCTTCAGTTAGCATAATGCCGGTAAAAAGTTTTTCGAGTTCGGCATTTTTGGGAACAATTGAATCCTGAGCCGATGCTATGACGGCAAAGGAAAAAAGGACGAGGACGCTAAATTTCATGGGATAGTTCTCCACAATTTTTTGTTGATTAATCACTTATTTGATTTTAATCGATTTCAATATCATATTCTTGCTTGGAATTCATCGTTTAAGAAGATGCAAAAGGATTGTTTCTTACTTTAGAATAGAGGATGTCGTTGCCGTTATTTCTTATTTCAAGTTTGCCAAAAATATGTGGAAATATTCTTTTAGTCTGATCTTAATCTTCACGGTTTGTCTGCAGGTCTCAGCTAAATCAAAGTTGGATTACGACCGTGATATACGGCCCATCCTGAGTGAGACCTGTTTTGCCTGTCATGGGCCGGATGAAAATACCAGACAGGCAGAGTTTCGTCTGGATATTGCTAACGATCATTTCATCACATTATTGTCACCCGGTAACCCCGCTGGCAGTGAACTGGTGCAAAGGCTCCTGACAGAAGATCAAGAGCTAAAAATGCCTCCGGTTGACTCGAAAAAACAACTGACCACCGCGCAGATCAATCTCATCAGGCAATGGATTCATGAAGGGGCAAAGATTGAAGGTCACTGGGCCTGGAGTTCACCAGTGAAGCCCGAATTTCCACGAATTCAAAACAAACGCTGGGCGAAAAATGCAATCGACTACTTCATCAAAGATCAGTTAGATGAACAAAAAATGAAGCCGGCGTCGGAAGCGAATAAACTTACGCTGATTCGTCGGGTCTCACTGGATGTGCGAGGATTACCTCCATCGCTTGAAGAAATGAAGGCGTTTCTAACCGATGATTCAGCCGACGCTTATGAAACAATGGTTGATCGTATGCTTTCATCAAAGAACTATGGCGAAAGAATGGCTCAGGATTGGTTGGATCTCTCGCGTTATGGCGATACGAATGGTTACCATGCTGACAGTCATCGGGATATGTGGTTGTATCGCGATTATGTGATTAACGCATTCAATAACAATAAGCCGTACGATAGGTTCATTATTGAAAATGTGGCAGGTGATTTATTAGCAGAAGCAGATCAGGAAACACAGATCGCTTCAGGATTTAACCGTAACGTGACCTTCAATGAGGAAGGCGGCGCAGATCCCGATGAATTCTATGTGGCATATGCTGTGGATCGGGCCAATACAACAGGTCAGGTATTTCTAGGGCTGACGGTTGGTTGTGCGCAGTGCCATGATCATAAATATGATCCGATTAGTCAGAAGGAGTATTACCAGTTATACGCCTTCTTTAACAGTGTACAGGATGAGATTGGAGCTGGTGGTGCATCCGGATATCACAACAAGCCTCTACCTCCGTTACTCTCTGTGGAAACTGATGACTATAAGAATCAGCTGGAAAGTCTAAATAAGCAAACGGCGGATCTGAGTATACAGCTCGCTCAGCTGACTACCAAATTAAAGCAGGATCAGGCTTTACTGGAACAATCCTATGCTGTCTGGGTGAAGGGATTTCAAGGAGGTAAAGCTGGCGTCGATTCATTCTCGGAAGATTTACAGTTGTGGTTAGCTGCTGACGACATCAATGGTGATGGTGTCGCTGATGCTAAACAGGATTTTTCCCCGGCCGGCGAGATTACCGTCTGGAAAGATCGTTCGCAGCACGGTCGCGATGCGAAATCAACCGGAAGTCCCATGTTTGCTGCGACAGCAGTCAACGGTGCTCCAGCTGTCCATTTGAATGGTACTACGGACTATTTGAGGACTGACAACGGAGGCGAAAATCTTCATGATGATTACACCATTATCAGCGTGATTTCTTATGACAACCTAAGCGCAAATCAAATGCCCATTATGTGGGGTGCTGAATCACAAGGTAAACGCCGGGCAATGTGGAAACTCGCTGATAAGCAGTTCCTTAGTTTTAACGGCTATGGAGCTGATGTTGTCGGCACAAAACCGATCGAATTGAATAAACCACATATTGGAGTGATTTCTCAGCAGCAAAAAAATATTCGTATCTATATGAATGGCGAAGCTGGTGGAGAAGGAACTCCCGGGATTATCTCTATCCACGATTTAGATCCGAACCCGATTACGATCGGAGCCAATAATGCTGGTAACGAAAAGACATATGGATATTTTGCCGAAGTCATGATTTTTAATCGGGTTCTCACCGATACCGAACGTACCCGCGTTACCCGTTACCTTTCCGGAAAATATCAGATCGATTCGGTCAACGTAGCTTATCCGGAGGATCTTCTGGCGATCAGCCAAAAGAAACGTCAGCAGTGGTCAGAAGAGGAAGCAGAGAAAGTCTTTATCTTCTACTTGGAGAATGAATACCTTGTCGGAAATCCTGACGTTAGAAAATTGAAAAGTGAATTGTCTGAACTTGAAGGCAGGGCTAATGCTCTCAAGAATGCATTACCAACCACGATGGTTATGGTGCAAAAACCTGAGTCCAATCCGGCCTATATACTCATGCGAGGTGACTTCCAGTCGCCTGGAGAACAGGTGCAGCCCGATGTGCCCTCGATCTTCCCAAGAATGTCCGCTGCCCAACCACGCAATCGTCTGGGACTCGCTCACTGGCTAACCGATCCCGAGCATCCATTGGTTTCACGGGTGGTTGTAAATCGATTATGGAAACAGCTCTTTGGTACAGGAATCGTAAAAACTCTTGGTGATCTTGGAACTCAGGGTGAACGCCCGAGTCATCCGGCTTTACTGGATTGGCTGGCGGTTGAATTTATTGATTCGGGATGGAACGTGAAGTACCTGCAAAAACTGATGCTGATGTCAGCGACTTATCAGCAGGATTCACAGTACACCGGGCTATACGATGAAATGGATCCGGATAATCGACTGCTATCACGAGCTTCCCGGTTCCGATTGTCGGCTGAAGAAATTCGGGATAACGCCCTTGCAATCAGCGGGTTGCTGACTGAAAAAATTGGTGGCCCAAGCGTCAGACCGTATCAACCAATGGATTATTATTCTGACAAGATTGGTCGGGGTTGGGATCAAAGCCGGGGAGTAGATTTGTATCGTCGGGGGATTTATACGTACTGGCAACGTACGACAGTCTATCCGGCATTTCAGATTTTTGATGCACCCAGTCGCGAGTTCTGCACCGTGAACCGTCCGCGAACCAATACACCGTTGCAGGCTCTCGTATTAATGAATGACCCAACCTATGTCGAAGCTGCGCGGGTCTTTTCTCAACGGATTATCGCGGAAGGCGGGGATTCCACGGAGTCTCGTTTTATCTTTGCGTTCCAAACGGCAGTGGCGAGAACACCGGATGCTCAGGAAATGGAAGTCTTGCATCGGCTGTATCAACAGCAGTATGAGATTTACAGACAAGACCAAGCGGCAGCGATGAAGATTATTTCTGTTGGCGAGTCCCCCGTTCCGGAAGGATTAGATCAAACAGAGCATGCAGTTTGGACAGCTCTGGCCAGTATTATCCTGAATCTAGATGAAACGGTAACAAGGGAGTAAACGCGATGCACCACGTGACTCGAAGAAATTTCCTGAATAGAACATCCATGGGATTGGGGGCTCTGGCGACCGCCTCTATTTCACAGGATGGTGATTTGTTTGCCGGTACTCGAAAAGTGAAGCCTGAGATGGGAATTCATCACCCAGCAAGGGCCAGGCGTGTGATTTATCTGCACATGTCCGGTGGACCTTCTCATCTCGATACCTTCGATAATAAGCCGCAAATGCAAAAACACCATGGTGAACCGTTGCCGCCGTCGGTGATTGGAAAACAGCGTTTGACAACAATGACTCGTGAGCAGGCGAAGTTGCTTGTGGCCGCCACCCAACAGGAGTGGGGACATTTTGGTGAAAGCGGTATGGAAATGAATACTGCATTCAAAGAAATCTCGACGATCGCTGATGAAATATGTCTTATCAAGAGTGTGCATTCGACGCCGATTAACCATGACCCGGCCGTGACTTTCCTGCAGACCGGTAGCCCGTTATCGGGACGACCATGTCTCGGTTCATGGCTTAGTTATGGACTGGGCAGTGAGAATAAAGATCTGCCGGAATTTGTGGTCTTACTATCCAATGGAGGCCAGCCAGTGCCATCGCGTTACTGGCACAACGGATTCCTGCCGAGTCGACATCAAGGTGTTCAGTTCCAGTCAAAAGGTGACCCCGTTTTGTATCTTTCGAATCCGGAAGGTATTGATGATAGTAATCGAAAAAATCTGGTTACAGGTATTAATGCATTAAATGAACTGAAGCAAAAGCAGATTGGAGATCCGGAAATTGAAGCACGGATTAATGCTTACGAGTTGGCGTATCGTATGCAGTCTTCCGTACCTGAACTGATGGACATCAGTCGTGAATCTAAAGAAACTCTGGAAGCTTACGGGGCTAGTCCCGGGAACGCGAGCTTTGCCAATAATTGTCTCCTGGCACGTCGACTGGCGGAAGCCGGTGTTCGATTTATTCAGCTTTATGACCGCGGCTGGGATCATCACTCAGATGTGACGTCGAATATTAAGAATAAAATTGGTCAGGTGGATAAGTCATGTGCCGCTTTGATTAAAGATCTGAAGCAACGAGGTTTGCTGGAAGATACACTGGTCATCTGGGGTGGAGAGTTTGGCCGTACAAGTTATGGTCAGGACCGGGGTAATTCCTATGGCAGAGACCATCATCCAAACTGCTTTAGCCTCTGGATGGCAGGTGGTGGAATTCAGGGAGGTGTGACGATTGGGGAGACTGACGATTTCGGATACAACGTCGCCAAAGATAAAGTGGAAGTGCATGATCTGCACGCCACGATGCTCCACCTGCTTGGGATTGATCATGAACGTCTTATTTATAAATTTAAAGGACGCGATTTCCGTCTAACGGATGTAGCCGGTAATGTCGTGCAAGCTGCTCTTGCTTGATAGATGTCATTATTTCTGTATCGTCCTGGCGGTAGTGACTGTCGGGGTGTCAGTCCGGGTGAACCTGTATGCGCAGGATGCATCAGAAGTGTCCTATGCTTCAGATGTTTTACCGATTTTGCAGGCCAAGTGCTTCCGTTGTCATAACGGACAACGAAGTGAAGGCGGACTGAGACTCGATCTGAAAAATGCTGCGCTCAAAGGCGGAGATAGTGGTCACGCCTTCATTCCCGGTAATTCTGATCAGTCGCTGTTACTACAGCGTATAAATTCAGATGATGAATTTGAACGGATGCCGCAAGAGGCAGCGAAGCTCACCGGAAACGAGATTCGGTTATTAACTCAGTGGATTCGAGAGGGAGCAAAAGGACTGCATGATGTGAAACAGTCCGAGCATTGGGCATTTCAAATGATTACTGATTCGGCTATCCTGCCGGTCAAAGATCAGTCATGGCCCCGTAGTCCAATGGACTATTTCGTACTGGCAATGCTCGAACAGGAAGGACTGCGGCCAGCCCCTCGTGCCTTAGATTATCAACTTATCCGGCGCCTATCATTCGACCTTCTTGGCATGCCACCAACGGTTGAAGAAGTTAAAGCATTTGAAACAAACTCAGATCCGGATGCGTATCAACAGCTTGTTGAAAGACTGCTCAGCGATCCGCGGTTTGGGGAACGTTGGGGCCGGCACTGGCTCGATCTGGCACGTTACGCCGACAGCTCGGGATATGAAGCTGATCGTCCACGAAAGATATGGCACTATCGTGACTGGGTGATTCGGGCGATGAATCAGGATAAACCAATTACGAAATTCGTCATTGAACAAATTGGAGGTGACTTATTACCTCAGGCTACAGAAGAAAATCGAGTCGCCTCCGGATTTCACTGTAATGCCATGCTCGACGGCGGTGTTCGTGAACAGGCTGTGCTTGACCGAGTCAATTCGACGGGAGCCGTGTTTCTTGGACTGACACTGGAGTGTGCTCAATGCCATGATCATAAAACGGATCCTGTAACTCAAAAAGAATACTACCAGCTGTTCGCATTTTTCCATGGTGCTAGTGCCGTTCCATTGGATTTAAGCCCACCTGAATTAAAGAATCGTATTGCCCAAATTAATCAACAGGTAGCGGTCAGCAATGAACAGATCGCAAAGATCGACGTGATGATTAAAGACAATCTGGAGAAGCTTGTTGCATCCGCTTTGACTGAAAAAGAAAAGATTGAAGCGGGTATTTTGACATTGTTAAAAGTACCTGCTGCTGACCGTAGTGAAGCGGAAATCAGACAGCTGGAATTGTATTTTCAAAGTAAGAATACTGAGCGAATTGCCTTGATCGCCAAGCGTGATGAACTTCAAAGTCAACAGCCTGAACCTGAAACTACACTTGTCTTTGCGCAGGATAATCGGAAGACACATCTGTTTGTACGTGGTAACCCTCGACAGTTAGGTGAAGAAGTTCAATCAAATACCCCGGCATTTCTACACGAAATCAAACGGGAAGAACAGCAAAGTGAATACCCTGACCGAGTCTCATTGGGAGAATGGATTGTTGCAAGAGAGAATCCGCTTTTTGCGCGAGTGATGGCAAATCGGATTTGGTTGAGATTGATGGGTAAAGCGATTGTTGAATCTGAAGATGACTTTGGCGTCCAGACAGCTCGCCCCAGAAACTTGTTGTTATTGGATCATTTGGCAACACTGATTCAGCAGCAGGATAGTTTTAAAAGTGTCATCCGTTCGATTGTTCTTTCAGCCACTTATCAACAGTCTTCAGACTTTAGTGATCGAGAGGATGGGAATGAAGGATTGTTTCAGGGGCAGCAAAGATTTCGTCTAGAGGTGGAGGTTTTGCGGGATAACGCTTTGGCTGTCGCCGGGTTGCTGGAGAATCAAATTGGTGGTCCCAGTGTTTTTCCTCCCCAGCAGAACGGAATACTTGATTTTCGAGCGACTCCTGCCACCTGGATCGAAAGTCAAGGAGCAGACCGATATCGGCGAGGCATGTATACGTATATATGGCGTCTGACGCCTCATCCAATGACCGCCATCTTTGATGGCCCTGAACTGACAACTTCCTGTACCCGGAGAACCAGTTCCAACGTCGCACTTCAGGCATTGGCATTGTTGAATGATCCGTTGTTTGTGGAAGCCGCTCAGGCATTTGCAAAACAACTATTGTTAGCCTGTCAGAGTGAGGAAGAAAGGATTGAGTTTCTTTTTAGCAGAACCCTTAATCGTCAAGGTACTCAAGAGGAAATATCGATTGTTCGCAAGTTGTTAGCCGAACAGTTAATATTCTTTAATCAAGATACAATAGCAGCCAAACTTGCAATGGGCGCGTATGGTTTGGATCAAAGCCAACGCGATATAAGTCCCAGTGAGCAGGCCGCCTGGGTGGCTGTCTGCAGGGCCATCATGAATCTGGATGAGTTTATAATGCGAGAATGATGAATAGCCGCAGACGATTCTTTAAAAATAATGCTCTTGGAGTTGCATCGCTGGCTTTGCCTTCGATGTTGACAGCCGATGGGTTATGCGCTGATCTTAATACAGCTGGCAGAACGCATCATCAGCCAACAGCGAAAAATGTCATCTTTATGTGCCAGATTGGTGCTCCCAGTCAATTCGACATGTTTGATCCAAAGCCTGTATTAAATGAGCGAGATGGTGAGCAGTTACCCCAGTCTTTTCTTGACCGGGTTGAGTTTGCCCAGATTAAAGAGTCCAGGCCAAAGCTGATGGGAACGCCATATAAATTCCAACAGCATGGTGAAAGTGGTCAGTGGATTTCAGAGTTAATGCCACATACCGCTGGTATCGTCGACGATATCTCCTTTGTTCATACCTGTCAGGCTGAAGATCAAAATCATATGTTTGCCGAACTGCATATGAGTACTGGCTGGAGACGCTTCGGCCGTCCGAGTCTGGGTAGTTGGGTGCTGTATGGACTGGGTTCAGAGTCTGAAAATCTCCCGGGCTTTATGGTTTTACGGTCGGGTATGCATCCTCGAAGTAAAGGTGCGAATTACGGTCCGGGATTTTTACCGGGGACAATGCAGGGAACCCCTTTGCAGTCTAATGGTCCACCGATTTTAAATCTTGGGAGTCCCGCAGGTTTTTCCCAGCAAAGCCAGGCCTCAACGGTTGCAGCGATTAACGCATTAAACCGTTTGAAGGTACGGGAGAACGCTGATCCGGATATAGAGACGCGAATTTCGAATTATGAATTGGCATTTAGAATGCAGTCGAGTGCCCCGGAATTGCTTGATATGTCTGGCGAGACTCAGGCAACCTTAGATCTTTATGGAATTACCGATCCGGATAGGCCTTCCTATGCCAGAAATTGTCTTTTAGCCCGTCGGTTAGTTGAACGTGGCGTTAGGTTTGTGGAATTGTTCCATGGTGACTGGGACCATCACACCAGTATCTATCAACGCTTGCCTGGTGAGTGCAAAACGACTGATCAGGCATCAGCCGCGCTGATTCTCGACCTTAAGCGGATGGGGTTGTTGGATGATACACTCGTAATATGGGGTGGTGAATTTGGACGTTCCTCGGTCGCGCAAAAAAGTTTAATGCCCGGAGAACCGGTTGGACGTGATCATCATGTTGAGGCATTCACGATGTGGTTTGCCGGTGGTGGAGTCGCAAATGGTAAATCGATTGGCGAGACGGATGATATCGGGTTTGATGCTACAACCGACAGATGGCACATTCATGATCTGCATGCCACAATTCTGCATGCGTTGGGATTGGATCACAAACGACTTACCTATAGACATCAGGGGCGAGACTACCGACTAACTGATGTCCACGGTAATGTGAAGACGGAACTCTTTCAGGCATAGACTCATTAACGTTGCGAGTTTCCATGAAGTTACGTACAGCTAAAATTTTTGTAGCCTTGTTTTGCGTGGCGCAGTTACTTCTCCCGGTGACCTCCCTGACCGCAGCCGCGCCGAATATTGTTTTGATTATTTCTGATGATATGGGATATTCCGATTTAGGTTGCTATGGCGGAGAAATTGATACTCCGGTTTTAGATGGTTTGGCTGAGCAGGGTCTTAGATTCACCAATTACTATGTCAACAATATGTGTTGGCCCACCCGTGCTAGTTTAATGACGAGTTTATATCCACTTACAGCACTGCCGAATGCGGGTGCGGCAACCGGCGGACTGCACCCCGAGGCCGTGACTCTTCCTCAGGCTTTACGAAATGCCGGTTATTCAACCTTTATGTCCGGGAAATGGCATCTTTCCAACTCCCAACAGCCAGATGGAAAAAATGCTCCGCATCATCGAGGCTTTGAGTACTTTTATGGAACGATCTCAGGAGCAGCGGATTTTTTTGCTCCGGTTGATTTGCAACTCAATGGTAAGAGCAGAACGTACGAGTGGCAGGGAAGAGACGATTATTACTACACCGATGCTATTACCAATCATGCCTTAAACTTCCTTGATAACCGAGATGCGAAAAAACCGTTTTTCTTGTATATGGCCTATACGGCTGCGCATTGGCCTTTGCATGCCAAGCCAGAGGATATTGAGCATTACAAAGGACGTTTTCAGTCAGGTTGGGATCAACTAAGAGAAGATAGATATCGTCGAATGAAAAAGCTTGGTGTGATCGATCGTGATTGGGAATTGTCACCGCGGCACAATAATGTTCCCGCCTGGCAGGGCACTAAATACCCGCAGTGGCATGAAAGACGGATGGAAGTCTATGCTGCTCAGATTACCAGCATGGATCGAAATATAGGCCGGGTAACCGAGTACTTAAACAGACATGGACTCTTTGAGAACACGATCCTAATTTATCAGCATGATAATGGGGGATGTCATGTTGAGTACTTACCGGAAAGAAAAGGGAACTGGACCCGTGAGAAGACCACCGATGGTAAAGCAATTCCTATCAAACCCGGCAACATTCCCAATCTTATGCCGGGCGGGCAAGAAACATTCCAGTCGTATGGCTATGGCTGGGCAAATCTGTCAAATACTCCATTTCGCCTGTTCAAACAATATGATCACGAAGGGGGTACTCGTTCACCGCTAATTATTCATTGGCCCAATGGTATTGCCAGTAATCAGATTGGTTCACTGGTGAAAGATGTCTGCCATGTGATTGACATCATGCCAACTCTATTAGATGTGGCAGGTGTTACGGCTGGAATCCAGAATTCTTTGCCGCTTGAGGGACGCTCGTTTGCTAACGCCCTGCAGGGTCTTGCAGTACCACAGCATAACTCTATTTTTTGGGCGCATAATAAAGGTTCGGCTGTTTGGTCTGATGGTTGGAAGCTTGTCTCCGGTAACCGTGGTAAGCAATGGGAGTTATACTATCTTCCCGAAGATGGAACAGAACTCAAGAATCTGGCGGTACAGCATCCCGATAAAGTAGCAGAGTTAAAAGAATTACACGCCCAGTGGATGGCTCGTAACAAGAGAGTTGCCGGAAGCACGAAAAAATGATGAAACAGACAATAATTGTATCGATGGTATGGTTGGGGTTGTGCTCCATGGTCACCGCAGCAGAACAACCAAACTTTCTTATTATTATGGCAGACGACTGTACTTATAATGATTTGCCATTGTATGGAGGTGAAAATGCCAGGACTCCGAATCTCGATCGACTCGCTAGCCAGGGCCTAACCTTCAACCGTGCATATTTATCAGAAGCGATGTGTCAGCCCTGTCGGGCAGAACTTTATTCGGGACGATATCCGTTAGGCAACGGATGTGCCTGGAATCATTCAGCGAGTCTGGAATCAGTTACAAGCATGCCTCAGCATTTGTCAGCCTTGGGGTACAGAGTAGGGTTGGCCGGTAAAGTCCATGTCAAACCAACGAAGGCCTTTCCGTTTGAAAATGTGCAGGGATTTGATGCAAATTGTGTGCGTAATCCGACAAAGCCTCACTTTCTGTCCGATGTAGAAGGCTTTATTGGACGAGATAAAAGCCAACCTTTTTGTTTAGTCGTGGCCTTGGTGGAACCTCATGTTCCCTGGGTTATGGGCGATGCAAGTGTCTACCCATCAGCGAAGATTAAGCTACCAGCCAACATTGCCGACACCGTTAGAACCCGGGAGGATTTCGCTCGTTATCTGGCAGAAATTACTTATATGGATGGTCAGGTCGGAGAGTTGTTGAACACACTGGATCAGTCCGGTTTTGCAGACGAAACAATTGTTCTGTTTTCATCCGAGCAGGGAGCACAGTTCCCGGGTTGCAAATGGACTAATTGGGATACCGGACTACATACTGCGCTGATTGCCCGCTGGCCGGGAAAGATCGCCCCGGCAACACGTACTGACGCGTTGGTACAGTATGCTGATGTTTTGCCGACATTGGTTGCTCTTGCCGGAGGTGAAACGCAGCCACGTAAATATGACGGTACAGACTTTTCCGATGTTTTATTAGGTAAGGCAACGCAACATCGAAAGTATGTTTACGGCATGCATAACAATATTCCCGAAGGGCCTAGTTATCCAATTCGAACTGTGAGTGACGGGACTTATCGATACATTGAAAACCTGCGGGCTGATGAAATTTATATCGAGAAACACTTGATGGGTTCGCGGGGAAATGGGGAGCTAAACAATCCATACTGGGCTACCTGGGTTTGGTCTTCCTTTGAAAAGCCTGACGTTTATAAATTAGTCCGCCGTTATACCCGTCGCCCGGCTCAGCAACTCTATCACACATCAGACGATCCATATGAATTAAGCAATCTGGCTGGTACGTCGGAAGTATCTAAAATTCAAAAACAACTTCAACATGAATTACATCGTTGGATGAAATCTCAAAACGATCCCGGGGCAGATTTGGATACGCAGCAGGCGATTCAGGCCGCGAAACAGGGAAAACATATCTATCGAGCCGAATAAACTAACTAGAGTAATCCTGTAAGAGCAATAAAATCATTATGTTTAAAAGAACACTGTTGGTTCTGATATTAGTCCTGTTTTCGCTGCCACCAGGAAGCGTAGTTGAGGGCGCTGAAAAACCCAATATTCTGTGGATCATTGTGGATGATATGTCCGCGCAATTTTCTTCCTATGGTGAAGAAATAATTGAGACTCCGAATGTGGACGCACTGGCCGGACGCGGAGTTCAGTTCAATAATGCGTTCGTAACAGCGCCGGTTTGTTCGACGTGTCGTAGTGCTTTTATTACCGGGATGTACCAAACCACGATTGGCGCACATCATCATCGTAGTGGCCGCGGAACGGAGAAAATAATATTACCCGAGGGGGTCCGGCCGCTTCCCGAAATTTTTCAGGAAGCGGGTTACTATACAACGCTGGCAGGTTGGCCAATTCGAGCCGATGAGCGATTAGGAAAATCCGATTACAACTTTGAATGGGATCAGAGGATGTATCATGGGGCCGATTGGGCCAGAAGAAAAGACGGACAGCCATTCTTCGCTCAGATCCAATTGCCGGGTGGTAAGCTGAGGGGCGGAACTCAGGAATCCGCTGAAAGAATGGCAGCCCGGGCTGAAAAGACATTTGGAAATCGGACTGACATTAAGCAGGTTAGCTTACCTCCTTACTATCCCGCCACGGATGTTATTCTTCATGACTGGGCGGCATATCTGGATACCGTGCGTGAAACGGACCGCGTTGTCGGAGAGATTCTTGCAAAGCTTCAAGAGGAAGGCGATTTCGAAAACACAATTGTAGTGTTTATGACAGATCATGGAATTAGTCATATACGTGGCAAACAGTTTATGTATGACGAAGGTCTGCATGTCCCGTTGGTAATTGCCGGGCCGGGTGTTAAAGAAGGTCAGGTGCGAGACGATTTAGTGGAACATATCGACATTGCTGCGGTCTCTCTCGCTTCTGCGGGAATTAAGATTCCTAAGTATATGCAGGCTCAAAATATCATGTCGGAAGTTTACAGACCGCGTCGGGCAGTATACGCTGCCCGAGATCGTTGTGATGAAACAGTGGAACATCTGCGAAGTGTTCGTACTCAGGACTTCAAATATATTCGTAACTATCTTCATCAACGTCCTCACCTACAGCCGAATGCCTACAAAGATGGCAAGTCCATCATGAAGTCTTTCAGAGCAGCCGGAGCCAATGGCCAGCTAAATCAGGTCCAGGCATATCTGCTCAATGCCAGCCGACCCGAAGAAGAATTGTATGACCTTCACAATGATCCACATGAGGTTAATAATCTGGCGGATGACCCAGCCTATGCCGGTGTTTTGAAACAGATGCGAAAATTGCTTTCGCGATGGGAAACAAAGTCTGCTGATCAAGGTGTTGCTCCGGAGCCTGCGATCATGTTTGACAGCGATATGAAGGTTTATGTAGATACTTTGGAAGCTCGTCGCCGGCCGATCGAACATATTAACACGATTAAGAATAATATCGAGTTGATGCGGAAGTGGGCCGGGGAAGGAAAGTAACGTTGCATGCAAGCTGCTGTTTTTCGGGAAATTAATCAACCGTTAGTTGTTGAGCAACGAGAGACTCCTGAACCGAATTCAGGTGAAGTGCTGGTTCGCCTCAAGGCAGCGGCACTCAATCGGCGGGACTATTGGATAACTCAGGGAAGGTATCCGGGAATACGTTCCGGCGTTATTCAGGGATCCGATGGAGCCGGAGTTGTTGAAAAAGTCGGTAGTGACGTTGATACAGCATGGAAGGAAAAAGAAATTGTAATTAATCCCGGCCTGGAATGGGGGAATGATCCGCAGGTTCAGTCCCGGCAGTTTCATATTCTTGGTATGCCTGCTGATGGTACATTTGCCGAAGCGATTATCGTGCCGTTTACAGCGATCTACGAAAAACCCTCTCATCTGGATTGGCATTCAGCAGCTGCGTTACCACTTACCGGGGTAACAGCATACAGAGCTGTAACTCGAGCTAAGGTCAACGAAGGTAGTGTTGTACTGATTACCGGAATCGGTGGCGGGGTTGCATTGATGGCAATGCAAATTTGTCAGGCTTTGGGAGCTCGGGTATTAGTGACATCATCCTCAGAAGAGAAGCTACATCGGGCTTTGGAATTTGGTGCCGTAGGCGGTTTCCTCTATTCTCAGGACGATTGGCCAAAACAGATGCTTAGCCAGCATGGTCCGGTCGATACGGTCATTGACGGAGCTGGTGGGGCAGGTTATCGTCACTTGCTTCAAGTGACTGGTCCAGGTGGATGTATCGTTAATTATGGAGCAACAGCCGGTCCACCGGAAACGATGGATTTATTCAAGTTGTTTTGGAAGCAATTGAAATTGATTGGATCGACGATGGGATCACCGGATGATTTTCAGCAAATGTTACGGCTGGGTTCTCAAAATAACGTCACTCCGGTAATTGATTCAGTTCATTCACTTGTTGACGTAAATAAAGCGTTAGGCAAAATGATGGCCTGCGAACAGTTCGGTAAGCTGGTTATCTCGCTCTCGTAAATCGTCAACTTCCACGACTTTTTGGTTCCTAACAGTAACCAATCGAGTTAAGGTGGAGTTTTGGCTTTCGCAGATCCCAGATGAATCTTAAGAGACTCCGGAATGAGCTTTTGATTTTCAAACGATGAGCAACACATACCAACAAACTAAATCGATAGAAGACCTTCAGGCTTCTTTGCTGCGCCTCAATAAGATTGGGATTTCCTCTACTCCAACGGCAACACTTGAATTGATGTTGGAGAATCTCGAATCAGATATGGATGACCTGGCAACTCAGGCGTTTGAGTTGGAAGCCGAAGCCAGGGAAAGATTTGAGCAAGGTGATTTAGGGATCTTCAAACGCGTTCGCGAGCGTTCCAGACTACTTGCCAGCGAGACCAATGAGTTGGAGGGGCTTCGAGACCGCGTGATTGATGCGATTGAATACAACTACATGACAGCCAGGCTTGCCAGATTGCTTGGTGGAATGTGGGCAGTTAATGCGCTTCAGATATTCATAATGGTTTTAATCTTTCTGGTGCTTGGCTTGTTGGCCTATGATACTCTGGCACCTACCAAATGGGGTTATTTTATTGTTGGTGACCACCAGTATCTCGTGTCGGATTACTCTTCAGAATCTGCGGCCTGGCAAGATGTTGTCGAGCAATTTGCGATTGAGGGTGTGGATTACCAAGAATTTAAGGAGCAAGAGCGCCCTGCGTGGCTGGAAAGTCAGTCGATTTTCTGGATCGATGTAGTTTGCTGTACATTCTTTATGCTCGAGTTTGTTGTGCGTTTATTTTGTTCGCGTTCAAAACGATGGTACTGGAGGAATTACTGGATCGACTTTGTGACATCGATACCCATTCCAGGTGAAGCTCAACTATCCCGTTTCGGAAGGATAGCAAGGATTGGTCGTTTTGCCAGACTGCTAAGATTTTCGCGAGTATTGCGAGTGATGCGTGTTTTTCTCATGCTTTGGCGCGGGATGGACAAATTGCAGGATGCAATGGACGTTAAACTTATGAAACGCTCACTAAAGTGGGGTCTGATTGTCATGGTGATTGGAGGTATTGCTGTCTATTACACCGAAAGTGCGTTGGTTGGTGATGAGAACGATGTGAAAACACTGGGGGGTGGAATGTGGTGGAGTTTTACCACCGTGGTCACCGGTGGATTTGGTGATATACATAATCCAATCACGATCGTTGGCCGGATTTTGACGGTGGTGTTGATCATCACCGGTATGATTCTTGTAGGTGTTTTTACTGCTACTTTGACGTCACTTTACGTCGGTGAAGAATCCGAAGAGCTACAGAGATATCAGGAAGATATGAATGCACGTCTCGATCGAATTGAAGTGATCATTTCCGAATACACCAGTACAAACAGAGGTGAGCCGGACGCGGAAGCTTAGCCTAATTCACTAATTGCTTCACGGTGCTGTAGTAGGTATTGCGGTCTACCATTGAAGTCCGGGATCTTAACGCTGGCAACGTCAATTCCCAAATGTTTGTAAAGTGTGGCAAATACGTTTTGATAATGAATTGGACGATCCTTGGCTTCTTCAGCCAGTCGTGTTGTACTACCCAGCACCTGTCCATGATTGAATCCGCCACCAGCAAGAATACAACCCGAAACCGCGGGCCAATGGTCACGACCACCGTTGGCATTTACTCGTGGCGTGCGCCCCATTTCACCCCAGACAACGACTGCTACATCCTCTTCAAGCCCTCGCTCTTTCAGATCCTGAGTTAGAGCCAGCAGGCACTGTTCAAGTCGTGGAAGGTATTCCCGAAGCTGAGCAAAGTTATTCTTGTATGCCAGGTCACCTGCTTTGCGGCAGGAATGCGTATCCCAGCGACCGAAGGAAACCGATACGCAACGAGCGCCGGCTTCTACTAACCGACGGGCAATAAGAAAGTCTTCGTTGTTCATCGGTGAACCATCGTCGACAGCGTCATTGTTGCCTTTGCCGTAACGAGCGATTGTTTCCGGAGATTCATTTGATATGTCCAATGCGTCCAGTAAACGATTACTGGTCAGCATGTGCAGGGCTTGTGCTGTATAGGCATCAACACTTTGGACGACATCCGAGGTTTCCAGAGTACGTTTCAAACGATCGACCGAGCGGAGAAGCTGACTACGCTCATCGAGTCTGTTACGAGGCATTTGCAAAACCATATCTGCTTTGCCTTCGTCGTTTGGCTGGAATGGTTTGTGAGCGGAGCCAACAAAGCCCGCACGACCTGGATCGCGCCAGTTATTATTGGTGTGGTGAACCATGCTAATTGCCGGAGGCATCGCTTTATCGACCGGTCCGTGTAGATAAGAAATGGCCGAACCCAAGCAGGGTTGATTGCGAATCTTTGAATCAGCGTATCCAAATCCACTGAGACAAAGTTCGGATGCGTGTTCATTTTTAGCACCGACCAGAGATCTGATGATGGTGAAGCGATCCAGATTTTGAGCAAATTTTGGCAGGTGCTCGCACACGTGATAACCGGGAATCGATGTTTGAATTGGTTGAAACTCACCACGGATTTCCACCGGCGCATCGGGTTTAAGGTCCCAGATGTCTAAATGTGAGGGGCCCCCGGGTAAAAAAATCATGATCACCGATTTATGGCGTGATTTGTTTCCGTTTTGCGCATCAGCCTGAAGCACTTGAGGTAATGAAATTCCACCAAGCGCCAATGAACCGATGCTCAGAAAGCTACGACGTGAAATGCCATCACAGAATTTAGATTTGGATCCAACTAATTGCAACATAGTAGTATTATCGGTCAAAAGGGTTCTATTTGAAAGACTATTATCCTTCAATTTGCCTGGCTTCTGCAAGCATTAGTTCAGCAGCTTGCCTTCCGGTCATGCCGACTTCTATCCCCATATCCTCCGCACGGGGGGTGCAGCGTACGATTTTGGCCTCCAAAAGATCATCAGGCGTTACGAGTGGGCATTCGGGAGTGCCTTCGGCGATTGCCAATGCCTGATTGAATTTGGCAGGCACGATCACATCATAGATCCCGCAACCGACAATGCCGACAGGGGTAAGAATACTACAGTACTGTCCTTCGATCCATCGATTACTGATGCCCAGAGCAGAACCGTTTTCAAAATGGAGGGTGGAACTGACAGATCTTGGTAGTGTATCGCTCATGATTGTAGTGTCCATTCTTAGATTTGGAAGACGCTAATAAAAGTGTTGAGAATGACAGTTTGTATATAACAATCATTTTATTTATCTCGGACAGAATCAACAAAATGAAATGTTGGGAAATGTACATTTCGTTTCAGTGAATAGCCAAGCTTTACCTCAAATTAGAGTTATAGAAACTGCAGTGCAGAGATTCAACTCGACTTCGTTCCATGCTCTGCAACCCACTATGGCACGGACAGATTTCAGCTACAATGAGAGCCAGCAGATAAATCCAAAACTTTCAAAAAAGAGAACACAGTATCATGCTCGAAGCTTCCGCTAGTCATATCCTTGTAGAAACTGAGGAAGTTTGTCAGGACTTAAAAGAGCAAATTGAAGGGGGGCTGGACTTTGCCGCTGCAGCGGCGGAGTTTTCTGCCTGTCCGTCAGGTGCTCAGGGTGGTGCGTTGGGAACATTCGGTCGCGGTCAGATGGTACCGGAATTTGACAAGGTTGTCTTTGAAGAAGAAGTGGGTTTGATTCACGGTCCCGTCAAAACGGATTTTGGTTATCACTTGATCAAAATCACCAGTCGGGAATCTAAAAAGGAAGCAGCAGCCCGCCACATTCTGGTTGAGACGAAAGAGGCATGTGAGGAACTTAAAAGCAAGATTGCAGGCGGTCTGGATTTTGCCGCTGCTGCGGCAGAGCATTCCAAATGTCCTTCTAGTTCTCAGGGTGGTGAATTGGGTACATTCGGTCGCGGCCAAATGGTACCGGAATTTGACAAAGTCGTTTTTGAAGAAGAAGTCGGCGTGGTACACGGTCCTGTTGAAACTCAATTTGGTTTTCATCTTATTGAGATCACCAGTCGCAACGACTAAGATTGCTCAGCGATTAGACGGTCTTTTTGCTTTCGCGTTAATTGCTTAATTGCGTATTCGCGTTTTAAAGCACTACTGCGGTTGGCTGTTTCCTGCTGATACACTAATTCGACTGGTGTGCGAGCTCGTGTATACCGGGCAGCTGTTCCCGCATTATGCTGTTCGATGCGGCGAGGCAGGTCGTTCGTCATACCCGTGTAGAGCGTTCCGTCGGCACATTGCAGAATGTAGACGAACCAGCCCCGGGAATCTTCAGTGGAGTCTGAGATATCAGAGGAAGCTTGGCTCATGTTTTATCCCCGACCTTTTTCCTGCTGCTACCAGCCGATCGATTCCAGCACACATAACGTGGCCTGCGATTTATTGAGGACATAGAAGTGTACGCCGGGAGCTCCATTGGCCACCAGATTCTGAACCTGAGCGGCTGCAAATTCAACTCCGACTTCAAATTGCCACTCGGTATTACTCTCCCCTTTTTCTCCCAGTCGCTGGACAAAAGATCCGGGAAGTTTTGAACCACAGAGTGAAGTGATTCGCTGGATTTGAGTCAGGCTGGTTACCGGAAGCACACCCGGAACAATCGGAATACTGATCCCGGCAGCTATACATCGATCACAGAAATCGAAATAGTCCTTGTTGTCATAAAACAGTTGTGTGATAACGATATCCGCACCGGCATCTACTTTGCGTTTGAGGTTTTCCAGATCAGATTCTGCAGAGATCGCTTCCTGATGAACTTCGGGGTATCCGGCGACGGCGATACCGAAGTCCGGAAATTCGGCGCGAATGAACTCAACTAATTCGTTCGCGTAGCTAAAACCACCTTCAACAGCCTTAAACTCGGTGTCTCCCTGCGGTGGATCCCCTCGTAATGCGACAAGAAAGTCTATGTTTTGTTGCGAGGCATTTTGCAGGTATCGCCTGAGATCATTTTCCGTACTTCCCACACAGGTGAGGTGGCTGGCCACCGGTATATCAAAGGCTGACTTGACCTGTGTAATAACGTCCATCGTTTTCGTCTGCGTGGAACCACCGGCGCCGTAGGTACACGTTATATAATCCGGTGAAAACTGCATCAACGCTTCCGTATGGCGCATCAGGGCCGCGCCTCCCTTTTCTGTTTTGGGAGGAAAAAGCTCGAAGGAGAGTCCCTTATGATCTGCTGTGTAAAATTGCGCGACAGATGCCATGATGACCTGTTTTTATAAAACAATCTTAAACGCTAATAATAAATTACATCGGCGGTTTCATATAGATGGGCAATGTCAGATTTAGAGTGCCAGGTCAAAAGGGTTTGTTTTTCGCAATGTTAAGGTAAAATCGACCGGTTCAGTTATTTATTCACATGCTCGATTGATTTCAAATTTATGTGTAGCTTCCACCCGCAATGGCTTGTTATGCCATTTTTGCTGTTATTTGTTTCCGGTAGCGTTCAGGGAGACGACCGGCCTAACATTCTCTTTATCTTTTCCGATGACCATGCTGTAAATTCCATCTCAGCTTATGGCGGTCGTTTACAGGATATTGCACCGACACCGCACATTGATCGTATTGCTCGCGAAGGAGCGATTTTTAGGAATTCATTCTGTGCGAATTCGATTTGCGGACCTTCCCGGGCTACTGTTTTGACTGGTTTGCATAGTCATAAAAACGGACGGATGCGAAATGGCGGTACTCCGTTTGACGGCTCTCAGTGGACGGTTGCCAATGCTTTACAGCAGTCTGGATATCAGACGGCTGTTATTGGGAAATGGCATCTGAGAAGTAATCCGGTTGGATTTGATTATTGGGAAGTCCTGCCCGGACAAGGGAGTTATTACAACCCGGTTTTCATCCATATGGATGGTACCCGTAAACAGGACAGCGGGTATGCCACAGACTTAACGACAGATAAGGCATTGGCCTGGCTGGATAGTCGAGATAAAGAGAAGCCATTCTTTTTAATGTGTCAGCACAAAGCACCACATCGGACCTTTGCTCCGGCTTTGCGGCATCTTGCAGATTTTGACGGAGTTACCATTCCGGAACCTGATACCTTGTTTGACGAATATCATAACCGTAGTAAGACGTTGGCCACCAATGAAATGGAAATCGATCGCCATTTTGACTGGGCTTATGATGCCAAAGTTCGAAAAGATGAACGTGGCGAAATTATACTGCCCGAGCCCGATCGATATGGTACGCCTGAATACAACCGGATGAATAACAGTCAGAAAGCTGTCTGGGATGCTCATTTTAGCCCGCTCAATCAGAAGTTCCTGAAAGATTTTGATGAGGGAAAACTAAGTCAGGAAGATATCGTTCGCTGGAAATATCAACGTTACATGAAGAATTATCTGGCCACTGTTAGAGCGGTAGATGAAAACGTGGGACGTATGCTTCAGTACTTAGATCAACACTCGCTGGCTGAGAACACGATTGTGATTTACTCTTCAGATCAGGGATTTTATTTGGGAGAACATGGCTGGTATGACAAACGCTGGATGTTTGAAGAGTCCTTTAAAATGCCATTTGTTATTCGCTGGCCAGGCGTTATTCGGCCTGCATCTGAGCCTGATACCTTGATTCAGAATATCGACTACGCTCCAACATTTGCTCAGATTGCCGGAGTTGAAGTGCCGGATAGTGTCCAGGGTAAGTCGTTGGTGCCAGTGTTGACCGGTAATGATCAGTCGTGGGATCGTGATTCCCTGTACTATGCTTATTATGAAATTGGTGAACATGCAGTTCCTCAGCATTTTGGTGTACGAACAGATCGCTATAAGTTGATTTATTTTCCGGCTACTGATGAGTGGAATATGTTTGATCTGCAAAAAGATCCTCAGGAAATGACAAGTGTCTATGGTAAGTCCCGTTATCGTCGCACCCGTGAATTACTGACTGATGAGTACCATCGTCTGCGTGATTACTACGATGCGCCGCCTTACGAGAACATCAAATAGCAAGGAACGCTGTACTGCTTGTCAGATAACTTGCTTGAGTTAAAATCAAAAGTGCTGATAACTTGACTCATGCCAGAGTGGCGGAATTGGCAGACGCGCGGGATTCAAAATCCCGTGCCCGCAAGGGCGTGTGGGTTCGATTCCCACCTCTGGTACTTTCAAAAACGGTCTTTCCCTAGTGGAAAAGGCCGTTTTTTCATGCTGCGTTGGATTTCCCTGAGAAATTCTGGTGCAAGTTATATAGGTATTTTGAATTTTAGAACAATTTGACCGCCCGATACTTCCTATGGTTTGCATCTTATGTAATTAGATAGTTATTTCTTTAGAGCATATAAGAAGGTGGGGTGAAAAATGGAAATTGCAGGTGGACTTTTTATAGTTGCGGTCATGGGGATATTAGGATTAGTATCAAGCGTCTGCGGAATAATCGTTTTGATTTCAGCTTTCCAGGATGGAATGGTGGAAGGACTCCTTTGCTTATTTATTCCATTCTATATTTTGTACTACTGTGGTTGGATATTTGATCACGAGAAGCGTGCACTCATTATCACGGGGTTCGTGGGACCTGTTTTTCTGTTAATCGTGATTCAGACGATTACATTTGTATCGTCTTTGTCCTGATAAGGTATTTAAGAAGGTAACTAAGCGATGGTTGCTTTAGGTATTCTGTTATGTGCTGCTGCTGTAATAATTGAAATCGGTGCTTTGATCGCATGGATCTATATTCTCGTTCATGCTTTCCGTGAATATGAACTATGGATAGGAATTGTTTCAATATTTACACCCCTATTTGTTTATGTAGCGTTCGATGGATTTGAAGGAAAGAAGCGATGGTTATTGCTGGGGTTCACAGTTGCATCGCATGGGCTTAGCATGCCCTTGTTTATTGGAGGTTTAACTCTAATAATTGGCCAATAAATAGAGTTTACATTGAAGATACAGATTTCTTTGCAATGCGATAAAGTGAGCGTCATCTGGTTCGACTAATCGTACACTGATTCATCCAGTAGGAGACGGTAAATCGTTCCCTGATAACCGACAATCAATAGTTCGCCGTCATGATCCACCCCAAATGAACAGGGCTTTTCAGGGACTTTACCAATCACTCGAACATCCACCAGCTTGCGATCTTTCTGAGTCATCGCCCAAATGGTCTTGGTCTCAAAATCGGCAAAGATATATTTTCCCACATAGGAAGGACTGCGACTCCCCCGGTAAACATATCCGCCGGTCACAGATACTCCATGCTTGCGTCGGTAGGCGATTACGGGAGGTGTAAATGACTCGCGATCCCGCTGATACTGTTTAGAGAAAGGTGTGAAGGCTTCGTAGACATTCCATCCATGGTTTTCACCCAGACGTGGCATGTTGATTTCTTCGTAAAGATTTTGTCCGATATCTCCCACATACATTTCTTTAGTTTTGGAGTCCCAGCTAAATCGCCAGGGCATGCGAAAACCGTAGGCCCAGATCTCAGGAAGAGCCTGCTCGCCGGTATTCTTAAATGGATTGTCCTCCGGGATTGAATAGGGAAGTCCGGCGTCCCGACGATCAACGTCGATACGAAGGATTTTACCCAGGAGCAGGCTGAGGTTTTGTCCATTACCAAGAGGGTCTTCCTGAGGACCACCATCTCCGGCACCAATATAGAGATAGCCGTCCGGTCCGAATGCTAACATACCTCCCCAGTGCAACACGGTAGGTTGTTCAATCTTTAATAGTCGTCGTGATGTACCACCTGCATCTTTACTCAGATCTTCAACGGCAGTTCGTTCCACGATTACGGGTGAGAAGATGTCATTTTCACGAACGTGATAATTCAGGTAATATTTCCGGTTTTTCAGAAAGTCCGGGTGAAATGCCAGACATAAAACCCCCTCGTAGGTACCGGTGATTGCTTCATGGCTCAGGTCAGCCCAGATTTCTTTTCTTTCACCTTGCGGAGTTATCGTAAGCTGATAAATATGTCGTGTTTTTTGTTCGACAATCATATATGTATCTTTTGCGCCTGGCTTCGCAATGATACAGACTGGATGATCAAAGCGCAGAGAGTTGTCGTGTAAAGCTGCAACCTGAGCTTCTTTAGTGATAGTCTTAAACTTGTCCGGCATTCCCGGGTAGGCGCCCCCGTCTTTTTGTTTGAGGGTGGTTAGATATTCAACGAGATCCCGAAATTGAGAGTCGTCCATTACTTTATGGAGGTCGGCGGGCATTAACGAAGTGTTGCTGCGCAGCTGTTCATCGATGTTCTGCAGGGGAATTCTTACGATCTCACCTTTGTTATTGATCAGTTCGATTGATTCTTTTGACTGAGACTGCAGAACTCCGGTAATGACTTTTCCATCAACTGTTGTGATTGCATGGCTGGCATGGTCAGGATGAATACGGGCACTTGGTTCAAGCACAGATTGAATGATCTGGTCGCGGTCGAACTTATCACCGATCACCATCAGATCAGGGCCTGCTTTGAGCTCCTTTTTTCCAATACTGTGACATTTCCTGCAATTTGACTTTTCAGATTCGAATACGAGTCTACCTTTAGCGGCATCCCCGGCACTTTTGGCAGCAGCGGTGTAGCGGGCAACGATTTGTTTTTGTTCTTCCTCCTCTGCATTCAGGATGGATACTGCCTGCAGGTTGAAAAATGACAGAGCAAGTATCAGAGTAGTTTTACGCATGGCCTGGGATCGTTGAGAGTGAATGAGTCACAGAATTCTTACTACTAAAGTAATGTAGATAGAGATTCATTAAAACAATTTACAACCTTCGTCGGGAGGAATTATTCTTCGTCGTCACTGTCTAAGAGAGTTTTTAAGTCGTTAGAGGCGACATTCCACATCCGCTGCATCATTTCCTGAGCGTTTAGATATTCGTAGTTTTCAATGTCGCCGACAATTCCATTGAGCGGTGTTTTTGATTCCAAACTCTGCTCAACGCGTTCCACAAAGGCAGGCAGGTCTTCGGAAAGTTCGATCGCTTCATCCATATTCATCTGACCGGCTTTAATGCGATTGATATCTTTCGGGAACATTGATTTGTCGATCAGATCGGGCGAAATCCATTCAAGCAGTGCTGTTTCAACACCCCCTGCATGCTGATCACCACGTTCACCAGCAAATTGTATTAATGGTTCATGTAGCCAGCGGAATCGATAATTGTCACAGGCACTAATACGTAATCCTTCTGCAATGGCCTGACGATGAACGACTGATCCATGCACGTCAACTACATAGATACCTTTAGGCTGCAGCCATCTCATAATTGCATCGGTATATCCGGCAACATACTGAACCAGCAATCCCGGCGTGATATCGATACTGAGACCAAATGGAAGTCCCCAGGTTAAATGCCCATACTCCACTGGTGGAGCGATCATGATTTCCGGAAAACGACGTTTTAGTTGATCCAGCACGGCATAACTTTGAATGGTGTCGGTTGCCAAAGGCAAATGCGGACCATGTTCCTCGACTGCAGTGTCCACTGAAAAACACGTGATTTTGGCGGTGTCGGGTGCAGGCCAATCATATTTAGGCATTTCCACGACAAGCAAATCTGTCTCCAGAGATTTTCGCTGTCCGCTTTCCCAATAATATGGAAAGCAATGTCGAATACGTTCTAGCAAGTTCGCTTTGAGTTTCGGCGTCATTGCTTCATGAAATAGTGGCGGCAGTACCAGAGGCCCCATCTCCGCTATTAAATCAGCGGGCGTTCCCAGCGAAATAATAGGTAGTATTGGACATTCGTACTGAATTTGCTGCTTTAGTTTTGGCAATGAGTAGCTTGTCAGAAGCGGCCCTTCATTGATCTTTTCAGGTAAGCAAAACGAGCAGTCGGTCATCGATGAATTCGCACCCTAATTATTGAGTTGAGCGTTTCAGGCCACCCTGTCGACAGGGCAATTTGATGTTAAAATTGAATTTTTAACCGCAGCAAAGCATACCACAACCGGCAATGTTAATGCCATGCTAGGATTGCTGCTGAATGTAAGTACTTTACCAATAACCCTACAGGATCAATCAGATGTTCGGTTCACTGGAAATGGCCCCACCGGATGCAATTCTCGGACTCAACGTTGCTTTTCGAAATGACACAAATCCCAATAAAATTAATCTCGGCGTTGGTGTATATAAAGATGAAACAGGTAATACCCCGGTTCTCGAATGCGTTAAGAAAGCCGAACAGCTTTTGCTGGAAAGTGAAACCAGTAAGTCCTATTTAGGTATCGATGGATTGCCTGAATATGGCTCACTGGTTCGCAAAGTCTTATTCGACGGTACGGTTGATGATTTACGAGCAGTGACCCTCCAGACGCCCGGCGGAACAGGTGCGCTTCGAGTCGCCGGTGACTTTCTTAAACACAAAGTGGGAGCCTCACGCATTTGGTTGAGTAATCCAACCTGGGCAAATCACAACGGAGTATTCTCCAGTGCTGGTCTGGCTGTGGATTCTTATACCTATCTTGATAGTACCGGTTTGGCTTTGGATTTTCAGGGCATGCTTGACAGTATCGCTCAGATTCCAGCGGGTGATGTGATTTGTTTACACGCCTGTTGTCACAATCCTTCCGGTGTGGACCCAAGTCCGCAACAATGGGAACAAATTGTGGAAGTCTGCAAGGATCGGGAAATTTTACCTTTGATAGATTTTGCTTATCAAGGATTTGCCAATGGACTCAAAGAAGATGCTGCTGCCTTGCGATTGTTTGCAGAAAAAGTCGGCGAATTCCTTGTCTGTAGCAGTTTCTCGAAGAACTTTGGATTGTACTGCGAACGAATCGGTGCTTTGACAATAGTCGCTGAAGATGCTGCTGCCGTGACTGCAGCTTTGAGCCATGCTAAGAAATCAGTACGTACTAATTACAGTAATCCGCCAAAACATGGTGGAGCTGTGGTGGCAACCGTACTTGGTTGTGATGAATTGTTCTCGCAGTGGGATGGTGAAGTGACAGCGATGCGAGATCGCATCAATGGTCTGCGTAAGTTGTTTGTGGATACGATGGCTGCCAAAAACAGTCCGGTTGATTTTTCATTCATCCAGCAACAACGTGGAATGTTCTCTTATTCCGGCCTGAACCCGATGCAGGTGGATCAGTTGAAGAATGACCATTCAATTTATATTGTCGGTAGCGGACGTATCAATGTTGCCGGTCTAAACAGTGAAAACATTCAACAATTGTGCGACGCTATCCTGCAGGTGCTGTAGTTGCCTGATAATCCTCACAATTAATACAGATGTGTCCAGGCCAGCGACTGTCAGGTGATTTGCTCTTATCTTCGGCAGCAGTTCATTTTTTTCGGTGTTGTTTTTGTGCGGATCAATTTACACTGAAATAATCAAAAAATCACAACACCTCGGTACCAGCGGTGTTTAAACATGCATGCGACGATGCTTTCTTCAACGGTAGAGTTTCAACGGTAGATTAGTTCAGACAATGAATTTCAAGAAAATTGGCCTGGGAATCCTACTCCCAATTGCTATCTGGATTTTGGCTATAGGTTTGATTGCTTCGGTTCGTTCACCGGTTGTCGTTCGTGACAAGGAAACATTGGTAACTGTACCGCTTGTGGATTCGACTAAAGTCCGGCAGTACACGGATACATTTGTGATCGAAGCGGATGGAGTGGTTGTGCCTTTTCGTGAAATCCAGCTTGCCTCTCAGGTAAGTGGCAGGATTGAATATAAGTCTGAGAATTGTAGAGCAGGGCGTAAGGTAAAAAAAGGCGACGAACTTTTCCGAATTGATAGTCAGGACTATGAAATTGCGGTGGAGCAGTTGAAACGCCAACAGCGGCAGGCTGAAATTGACTTGGAAGATGCTAAACTCGAGATCACCAAAGCGACCGATCTGCTAAAGCTTGCTAACGAAGACTTCAAACTGGCAGCAGCAGAACATACCCGTCTGAAAAAATTGCGAGAGTCTAGTAACGTTATTTCCATTTCAGACGTGGAAGGAGCGCAACGAGCTGAATTAAGCGCGCAGAATACAATTGTCCAGTATAACGCGCAACTAAGTTCGGCCCGGCAACGTGAGTACAAACTAATTAGCAGCACAGAGCTTGCGGAGATTTCACTACAAAAAGCCAACCTGGACTTAGCAAGAACTTCAGTAAAAGCGCCTGTCGATGGTGTGATTACTCGGGAACTAGTTGAACAGGACTCATTTGCCCAGCCGGGCACTAATTTAGTGACGATTGAAGATACGAAGCAGGGAGAGATACGAGCCAATCTGAAGATGGATGATCTGCTTTGGATTCTGGGTGGTAAGGATCAGTTGGAAGATGCTGACGGAGCAACCCTCCCCCCGCTGAAAGTTGATGTCAGCTATAAATTTTCCGGTTCAAGGAATTTGACGATTCACTGGGACGGTGTCCTGAATCGATTCGACGGACGAGGACTTGATGCAACGACACGAACCGTTCCCGTAAGAATTATTGTTCCTGATCCGGATGCGAGAGGGTTTGGAGGGATCGGGGCACTCGTCCGGGGTATGTTTGTCGAACTGGAGATTGGGGTGGAGAATCAGGATGGGCTTGTGTTGATACCGAGACATAGCCTGACCTCTTCCAATGAAGTGTATGTGGTGACAAAAGCGAATGATACGAGTCAAGGCGAAGGTATTCCGGAGGGCCGACTGGCCGGTATTTATGGCAAAGTTGAAAATGTTGTCCCCTTACACTCCATCC